>DASXJM010000407.1:0-12056 GCA_036497405.1 Streptosporangiaceae bacterium
ACCAGCTGGGGCATCATCTCCACGATCGTGACCTCGGACCCGAACGAACGCCACACGCTGGCGAACTCAACGCCGATGACTCCGCCGCCGAGGATGATGACCGAGTTGGGCACCCGCCCGTAGGTGAGCGCGTCGTCGCTGGAGATGACCCGCTCGCCGTCCAGCTCCAGGCCGGGCAGGCTCTTCGGCACCGACCCGGTGGCCAGCACGATGTGCTCGCCCTCGTAGACCGTGTCGCCCACCTGCACCTGGGTCGGTGAGATCAGCTTGCCGTAGCCGTCGATCATGTCGATCTTGCGGCTGGCCAGGGTGGACTGCAGGCCCTTCCAGAGCCGGTCCACCACCTTGTTCTTGTACGACAGCACGCCGTCGATGTCGATGCCGTCGTAGCTCGACTTGACGCCGAACGTCTCGCTCTCGCGGGCCTGGTCGGCGATCTCGGCCGAGTGCAGCAGGGCCTTGGTCGGGATGCAGCCCCGGTGCAGGCAGGTCCCGCCGACCTTGTCCTTCTCGATCAGCGCGACGCGCTTGCCCATTTCCGCCGCGCGCAACGCGCAGGCGTATCCTCCGCTGCCGCCGCCGAGCACGACGATGTCGTAAGCGGCGCTGCCCTCTGCCACGGAAAGCTCCCTCTATCTGTTCATGTCAAAGTCGCTCTATGCATCATTTCACCCTGGCGGACCGGTCTGGAGGCGAGTTTGCCCACGCAGACGGCTCACCGAAAGTGAGTCTGCCCACGAAGCAACCGGGAAGAACCGTTCATTGACTGGGTAGTTTGCCGTCGGCCACGTCCTCGGCGATCTGGACCAGGGCCCGCGCGGCCGCGCCGGTGCCGCCGCGCGGCGTGTAGCCGAACGGGCCGGACTCGTTGTAGGAGGGGCCGGCGATGTCCAGGTGGGCCCAGGCCACGCCGTCCGGCACGAACTCGCGCAGGAAGATCCCGGCCACCAGCATGCCGCCGTTGCGGTCACCGGACACGTTGGCCAGGTCGGCCACGGCCGAGTCCAGGCCCTTGCGCAGTTCCTCCGGCAGCGGCATGGCCCAGGCGGGCTCGCCGGAACGGACCGAGGCGTCGGCGATCCCGGCCGCCAGCTCGTCGTCGTTGGCCATCACCCCGGCCACCCGCGAGCCCAGCGCCACCAGCTGCGCCCCGGTCAGGGTGGCGATGTCGATCAGCAGGTCGGGGGAGTCGTCGGCCGACTTGGCCATGGCGTCGGCCATGACCAGGCGGCCTTCGGCGTCGGTGTTCAGCACCTCGACCGTCTTGCCGCCGTGGATGGTGATCACGTCGGATGGCCGCTGGGCCGAACCGCTCGGCATGTTCTCGGCCATGGCCAGGTAGCCGACCACGTTGACCGCGGGGCGCAGGGCCGCGATGGCCTGCAGCGCGCCGAGCACGGCGGCGGCCCCGCCCATGTCGGACTTCATCCACTCCATGGACTTGGGCGGCTTGAGCGACAGGCCGCCGGAGTCGAAGGTGATGCCCTTGCCGACCAGGGCCAGCGTGCGGGTCGCGTCCGGGTGGGTGTAGGCCAGCCGGACCAGCCGCGGCGGGTGCACCGAGCCCTGCCCGACGCCGAGGATGCCGCCGTAGCCGCCCTCGGCCAGCTGGTGCTCGTCCAGCACCTCGATGTCCAGGCCGCAGGCGGCCGCCACCCGCTGGGCCTCGGCCGCGAACGTGGCCGGGACCAGGTCGGACGGGCCGGTGTTGACCAGGTCGCGGACCAGGGTCACCGCGTCGGCCAGCGCCTGGGCCCGCTCGGCGACCGGGTCGGCCGCCTCAGCCGGGAGGCTGGTCAGCAGGGTCAGCTCGGCGTCGGTGGTGATGCCGGTGGTGCGGTAGCGGCGGAACGCGTAGCCGCCGAGCAGCGCGCCCAGGGCCACCGCGCCCGCTTCGGCCGCGTCCCGGGCGGGCAGCGCCAGCGCGATGTGCCGCTTCTCGCCGTGGGCCGTACCGGCCGAGCCGTTCAGGCCGGGACCGGCCGGGCGCCTGCCCGCGGTCAGTACGCGCACCGCCGCCCCGGCGCCGCGCCGCAGCGTCTCCGGGTCGAACCGGGCGTCCTCGCCGTCACCGAGCTGGCCCAGGCCCACGGCCACGATCACCGGGACCGGCAGCTTCCCGGCCGTAGGGATCTTGGTCACTTCCTCGGCCCGGCCGGTCGCGTCGAGCGCGGTCAGCAGGTCGGTCAGGGTGCCGCCGAGCGCATCGTCCACATCGCCCGCACCCGGGGCGGGGCGGGGTCCGTCAGCTCCCTGGACTACGCCGACGATGAGGGCGTCGGCCTCGGTGGCGCGCGCCGACGCCTCGCTGGTGTGAATCATCATCGTCACCCTGCCGATGCTAGTGCCTGAACGGAGCCCGCCCATCACGCCTCGTTCCGGCGTCGGGCCTGCTCACCGGTTACTTGGTGGCTCGTCCGGCGGAGCCGGGCGGGAGCGGCCGGCCGAAGTCAGGCCACAACACGACGGCGGGGGGCGTGTTTGAAATAGACCCTATTTCACGCTTGCCGTTGAATTTGCCCGCTGCGGGCGATGTGTGCCGGATCTGTGTCCTGGCGGGCGGCCCGCGGCGCCTCGGTCCGGGCCGGCTGATACCGGCCGTGGTCAGCTGATCGCCGTGACCAGCAGGCAGGCGGCGGTGGCCGTCTCGGCGACCGCGCCGAGTACGTCACCGGTGATCCCGCCCAGCCGCCGCGACGCGTGCTCGGCCAGGCCCGCCCCGGCGACCAGGCCCGCGGCCACCGCCACCGGCACGATCCATTCCACCGGGACCGCGGCCACCGCCGCGGCCAGGAAGATCCCGGCCACCGTGACCGCCAGCACCACGACGGTCAGCACCACCGCGGCGACGGGGGAGACGCTGTCCGCGACCAGCGCGCCCAGCCCATCCGGCCGGGCCGGGGGCACGCCGCGGCGGCAGGCCCAGGTGATGACCAGGCGGCCGGTGACCGCGGCCACGATGACCGCGGGCACGCCACGGCCGGAACTGTCGGCCTGAGTGAGCCCGGCCACCTGGATCAGCAGCACCAGGACCAGGGTGACCACACCGAACGGCCCGATGTCCGACCGGCGCATCACGGCCAGGGCCCCGTCGGCCGGTCGGCGGCTGCCCAGCCCGTCGGCCAGGTCAGCCAGCCCGTCCAGGTGCAGGCCGCGGGTCAGCACGGCCAGCGTCCCCACCGCCACCACCGAGGCCACCAGCGACCCCGTGTGCAGCAGCTGGCCGAACACGTACAGCACGGCGGCGGCGATCACGCCGAGCACCAGGCCGACCAGCGGAGCCCAGAGCATCGCCTCGCCCGCGGCCGCCCGGCACGGCCCGCCCATCTGGGGCGGACCGGGATCGGCCGGCTGGCCCGGCCCGTGACCTTCCACCCCGCCCAGCTGGGCCGGACCAGAATCTGCTGGCTGGCCGGGGACGTGACCTTCCATATTTTTACCGAAGGCTGGGATGAGGGCACCCGGCAAGATGCTGAGCAGCGTCACCGACAGCCTCAGCCCGTCCCGGCTCATACCGGACACCCGTCCCCGCTCATGATCGTTCACCTTAGGGCGAACGGGCCCGGTCCAGCGGCACCTTCCCGGCTCCGTAACAGAACACGTACTATCTCAACCATGGCGGAATGGTGGTCGATCGAGGTCTTCCACGCGGACCAGTCGGCCCGGCGGTGGAAAGACTCCTACGAGGACGCGCTGATCGAGGCGGCCCTGGCCCACGGGGTGGGCGACTGGGCCTGGCACGAGCACCGGACCGGGGTCGTGCTGGAGGTGCGGTTCGACAACGACGCAGCCTGGGAGGCGTTCCGGGCCCTGCCCGCCGTCCGCGCGGCCCTGGACGCCGCCCCGGACCCGGTCAACGGCCTGATCGTCTACAAGGGGCGCGGCGGCACGTCGGGTTCCCGCTGGCCACGCCGCCGCGGGCCCAAGCCGAGCGCGGACGCGCTGGCCCGGCCGGAGCCGGCCGAAGAGCAGCGGCTCGACCTGACCGAGGTCGCGCCGCCCGGATTGTGACGCCACGCCCGGTAAGCGGTTTACCGGCCCTGGTGAATCCATCCCCGGGCACAGGGCAGGATAAGCACATGAGCGATACGCGAGTCACCGCGGACGACCTGCGCGCCGCGATCGAGCGGACGGGGTACTACCCGGGGCTGGTCACGGACGCCGTCTGGTCGACGCTGGGGGCCGAGCCGGTCACGGCGTACGTCGTGTGGCACGACGCGATCTTCGACCCGGGCATGGAGGTCCGGCGGCACATCACGGTGCTGGCCCTGACCCCGACCCGGCTGATCTACTCCCACACCGATGAGCACTCGGCCGAGGAGCCGGACGGCCGCCCGCAGGCCGAGACCAGTACCGAGGCGGTCCGGTTCTCCCGGGTGTCGTCGGTGGCGCTGACCCGGGTGGTGCCCGATCCGGCCTCGTACGTGGCCGGGGTCACGATGCCGACCGAGGTGGTGCTGACCATCGGCTGGAACGTGCTGTCGCACGTGGAGCTGGAGCCGGCCCACTGCGGCGACGAGAACTGCGAAGCCGACCACGGTTACATGGGCACGATCACCGCCGACGACCTGACCCTGCGGATGAGCGAGGCCGCCGACGGTGAGGACCAGGTGCGGCAGGTGCTGTCGTTCGCGGCCGCGCTGTCCGACGCGACCGTCGGCAACAGCCGCTGAGGGCGTTGCCGTGAGCCTTACGTAAGTGACAGGATGACCCGGGTGACACCGGAGCCCAGAACCGCGCCTCTTGTGCCTTCTTACGGCTCCCGGACCCTGGCCGAGCTCGGTACGTCCGTCCTGGCCGCCGTGGGCGGGTCCGGTACCAACCCCCTCGGCCTGCCCCTGACCCGCAAGGTCTGCCTCCTGGTGGTGGATGGTCTCGGCTGGGAGTTGCTCCGCGACCACCCGGCGGCGGCGCCGTTCCTGAACGAGCTGGCCATGAACGCCCAGCCGCTGGCGGCCGGTTTTCCGGCCACCACGGTGACCAGCCTGGCCTCGCTCGGCACCGGCTCGGCGCCGGGCCAGCACGGCGTGCTCGGCTATCAGGTCCGGATCCCCGACGAGCACCGGCTGTTGAACGGCCTGCGCTGGGATGGCCGGGTCGACCCTGAGACCTGGCAGCCGCGGCGGACCATCTACGAGCGGGCGACGGCGGCGGGCATCGCCGCCTACTACGTGGCCCCGCGCGCGTTCCGCCGCAGCGGCCTGACCCGGGCGGCCATGCGCGGGGCGCAGTACCGGCCCGCCGACAGCATGGGCGCCCTGGCCGGGGAGGCGGGCAACGCGCTCCGCGAGGCCGACGAGGTGCTGGTCACCGTGTATCACGGGGACCTGGACGGCACCGGCCACGGCCTCGGGGTGGCCTCGGACTCCTGGTACTACCAGCTCGCCCACGTGGACAAGCTGGCCGAGCAGATCGCCGGGGCGATGCCCAGCGACAGCGCCCTGTACGTCACCGCCGACCACGGCATGGTCGACGTGCCCGCCGAGGACCGCGTCGACGTGGACGACACCCCGGACCTGCGGGCCGGGGTGCTGCTGCTCGGCGGCGAACCGCGGGCCCGGCACGTCTACGCTCACCCCGGCGCCGAGGCCGACGTCCTGGCCGCCTGGCGCGAGGTGCTGGGCAGCCGGGCCTGGGTGGTGTCCCGCGAGGAAGCCATCAAGGAGAACTGGTTCGGCCCGGTCGACCCGGCCATGATCCCCCGCATCGGCGACGTGATCGCCGCCCCGGCCGGCAACTGGGGCATCGTCGCCACCGAGACCGAGCCCCGCGAGTCCAAGCTGACCGGCATGCACGGCTCCCTGGTCCCCGCCGACCAGCTGATCCCCCTCCTCACCCTCGCGGTCACCTGACGAAGTCCCGCCCCGCCGGGTGTATCAGCGGCGGGGTCGCGGCCTCCGCTTCGGTGGGGGGCGTGGCAGAAGGGGGACGTGATGGTGAACCTGGACGGCGGCGGCGCGCCTTGCCTGGTCGTGCTGGCACCGGAATCGGATCGAGGCCGGCGGATCCCGCTGACCGGGGGGCGCCTGATCGTGGGGCGGGAGCAAGGCTGTGACGTCCGGTTCCAAGACCCCGGCGTCAGCCGGACCCACGCCGCCGTGCAGCGGCACGGCGAGGCGGTCTTCGTGGAAGACCTCGGCTCGTCCGGCGGCACGTTCGTCAACGGGGCCCTCACCACCGCCCTGCGCGAACTGCGGTCCGGCGACCTGCTGGCCTTCGCCTCGGTGAGCGCCCGGCTGGAGGGTGGCCCGGTCAGCCTGGCCCGGGTGGACGACACCAGCACGATGGCCCATCCCGCCACGCCCGCGCCGACGCCTCCGCCCGGATTGGCGCCCGGGCCCGGGCCAGCGGGCGAGGTCCAGTGCCACCACTACCTCCAGCACCTCAGCCAGCAGCGCGAGAGCTTCCTCCGTGGTGTCGCCGCGACCAGGACCCGGGCACGCTGGCTGGCCTGGACCGGCCTGGTGCTGTTCGGAGTGGGCGCGGGCACGTTCGCCGCGGCCGACCTCAGCTTCCTCAAGCAGCTCGGGGCCGCCATCCGGACCGGCGCCGCGCCGCCGTCGACGGCCGGCCTGTTCGGCCGTGAGGTCGCGGGCGTCCCCCTGGGCCTGGCCGACGGGTCGCTGGCCATGGTGGGCCTGATGCTGCTGATCACCGGGATCGTGCTGTACCTGCTGGCCGCCGCCCGCCGTCGCCGGGCCGACCGCGATTTCCGCCCGCGCCCGGCCGGCCCGGTGGCGCCAGCTCGCGCCGCGCAGTGCGGATGAGCCAGGTCACGGCGGCCGCGATCACGGCGTAGCTGGCGGGCTGGGTACCGACGGCCAGCACCGCGGCCAGGCTCGCCGCGGCCGCCACCGCCAGCCGCAGCGCGAGCACGAGTGGCCGGCCGCGCCGGATCCGGCCCCAGCCGCGGCCCCGCCGGCCCAGTCCCCGACGGCGCCGGACGGGCCGGACGGGCCGGTCGGCCAGGGCTTCCCGGCGGCCAGCCACCGTGCGCACGTCGGTGTAGGCGGCCGCGGCCGCCGCGAATCCCGCGGGGTCGCCGCCGTCGTCGCGGTCGGGGTGGGTGGCGGCGGCGACCCGGCGCCAGGCGGCCCGGACCTCGTCGTCGGTCAGGTCGGGCCGGGCGGGCAGGCCCAGGGCGGCGAACGGGTCGCCGCTCATGCCCGCGCCCGCCCGAACGCCTCGTCCAGGAACGCGGCCACCTCCGCCGCCACCCGAGCCCCAGGCCCCGGGGCGGCCGGCTCGGCGGCGGGAGCCGGTACTCCCGGGGCCGGAGCCGGGGGAGCGGCGACCCGGGGCAGCGCGGCCGGGGCCGCCACCACGCGTTTCACCTGGATGTAGGAGACCCCGCCCTGGTGCACGTAGGCCACCTGCCCGACCCCGAGCCCGCGCACCAGGTCCGGGTCGACCACCGGGGTCAGCCGCGCCCGCGACGAACCTTCCTCACTCCACGTTGGGCCGCCGGTCAGCCGCCGGCTGCTGTCCACCGTGGAACGATTCCCGGCCAGGCCCACCACCGGGTCCGGGTGCGGCGTCCGGAGCAGCCAGATCCCGCCCTCGGCGGTGGCCGCGATGCGGTAACGCTCGTCCTCGTCGGCGGCCAGGCCCTGCCACGACTGCGCCGACACCTGCACGGCCAGGCCGAGCGAGCGGGCCCGTTCGTACAGGGCCCAGATCGGCAGTCGCCGGGAAACGGCGCTGAACTCATCCACGGCCAGCAGGACCTCGGCGTCCGGGCCCGGCCCGGTGATGTAGCTGGTCAGCAAGTCCACCAGCGCGCGAGCCTGGGCTTCGGCGACCCGGGTCTCGGCCGTGCCCTCCAGGATGCAGTACCAGACGTCGGCGTCGGCGAAGCTGCCCGGCTGGTCGAAACCCGAGCCCAGCCGCCGCCACAGGGACCGGAACCGCAAGGCCACGTCGGTGACCATTTGCGTGCCTGACCGCAGGGTGACCAGTGCCTCACCCGCGGATTCGCCGGCCCCGGCGTAGGCGGTCGTCAGCCAGTCCAGGTCCAGCCGGCTCAGGAAATCCGCCGCCCCGGCCGGTGGGCCGCCCGGGGCCTGCACGGCCAGGGCCACAATCGCCTCCATCACGTCCGCGTAGTAGGCGGCCGACCCGGTGCCGTGCTCGACCAGGTCCAGCAGGGTGCTGGTCAGCCGGTCCGGCGGCAGGTCCCACAGGCAGAGCGAGGCGTCGTCCGGCCAGACGGCGGTGGACCGGGCCCCGGCCTCGCGCAGCACCCGGCGGGCCCGGTTGGCGATCCGCCGGGAGTCCGCGCCGCCCTTGCAGTCCAGCACCACCAGCAACGGGGGCCGCCCGGTGCCCGCCGCCTGCCGGGTCAGCGCGCCCGCCATGAAGCCCGCCCACAACCTCAGCAGCAGGGTGGTCTTCCCGGTCCCGGTGGTCCCGATCACCACCTGGTGCGAACGGAGCCGGCCGTAGGGCAGGGCCGCGATCGGCCGGGCCCGGTGGCGGACGGCGCGAATGGTGCCGCCGATCGCCACCTCGCCGTGGCGCCGGGTCAGCGGCACCGCCCCGGGGGCGGCGATCCGGGCCCGGGCACTGCGCACCTGCCGGCGCCACTGCCGCTGATCGAAGGCGGCCGCCGACCCGGGCGACAGGCCGCCCGCGCCGGCCTGCATCCGCTGGATCCGGTAGCTCCAGGCCAGGCCGCCCAGGGCCAGGCCCGGTGGCACCGCGACCGGGGCCACCGTCATCGCCGCCGCGGCCAGGTGCCCGGCGGCGGCCAGCGCCCACATGCTCAGCCAGGCGTGATAGGGCGCATCGGTCACCCGGGGCCGGGCCAGCGCGCTGGTGACCAGCCAGACCGCGACCGCGGGCAGGCACCACAAGGCCGCCCCGTACAGCCGCCGTGGCGGCCACCCGAACTGCCACGCGGCCAGCGCCGAGGCCGCCGCCACCAGCGACACCGGCGCCGCCGCGGCCAGCAGCGCCACCGCCGCGGTGACGGTCAGCAGCCGCCGCAGGCCGCGCCCGGCCCGGCGCAGCAGCAGTAAGGCCAGATATTGCCGGATCACCCCGCCGCCTCCCGGGCCGCGGGTCCGGGCAGGTCCCGGACCTCGATCCGGGCCGCGGCCGGCCCGAGGTTGTGCCGGGCCCGCAGCACGGTCGGCCGGGCCGACGGTGAGCACACGTACAGCGCCCGGGCGTGCCGGGCCGGCCGTCCCGGCACCCGGGCCTCGGCGGCCGGGCCGCCGTAGTCACCGGTCCGGGCCAGCAGGTCCCGCATGATGGCCGTGGTCCGGCTGACCGTCTTGCGGGTCAGTTCGGCCTCGATGGCCCAGCACTCACCGGCCCAGGCCACCGCGGCCCCATCTCTGCCAGCACTGTCAGGCCAGTGCACCTCACCGTCGGGCAGGTGCCCGCGCAGCCCGGTCCGGGTGCCGGCCCGGGCCCGCAGCCGCCGTTCGCTGCGCCAGAACGCGTCCGCCCGTTGGTACCCGGCGGTGGCCTCCAGGGCCAGCCGGACCGTGGCCACGGCCCGGATGTGGGCCAGCCGGGACAGCCCGGGCGGGATCGGCGCGTAGCGCAGCCCGCAGGCGGCCAGCCCGGCCCGGGTCAGCCAGACCCAGGCCGGCCCGGGGCCGAGCCGGGCCGACTCCGCGTAGCCCAGCCGGCGCCAGCGGCTCACCGCCGCCCAGGCCTGGGGCACGGAACCGCCCAGCACCGTCGCCAGCAGGTCGGCCTGGAGCCCGTACATCTCGCCGGTGTAGAGCATGCCGCTGATGTCCCGGTCGCCCAGCCCCCGCGGGACCGGGCCGGGACGCGTCGCCTGCGCCCGCTCAGCCATGACTGGGCCACATGATGCCCCGCGCCCGGCCCGGCCGTCCCGCGTTCCGCGCCTCGTGGTGGCCGAAGCTTCTGCCGAAGTTTTGTGGGATTTTGTCGGCAAGCGCAGATAATGGCGGCATGACGCGTGGACGAAAGCTGGCCCCGGCCCTGGCTTCGGCCCTGACTCTGGTTCTGACCGTGCTGACCGGCGGGGTCAGTGCGCTGGCCGGGACCGGCGGTCCGTGGGGGACCGCGATCGAGGTGCCGGGCATCGACCCGGTGAACACTAGCTTCGGCTCACTGTCGTCGATCTCGTGCCCGGCGGTGGGGGACTGCGCGGCCGGCGGGAGCTACAGCAACGGATCCGGGCAGGACCAGGCCTACGTGGTGGACCAGGTCAGCGGCGCCTGGGGGACCGCGATCCAGGTGCCCGGCCTCGCCGCCCTCAACACCGGCGACGGCGGCGACAGCACGGTGGCGGTGTCGTGCTCCTCGCCGGGCAACTGCGCGGCGGGCGGTTATTACACCGTGGGCTCGGGGGACGACCGGCCCTTCGTCGCCAATGAGGCCAACGGGGTATGGGGGACCGCGGTGGAGGTGCCGGGTGTGGCCGGGTTGGTCAAGGGCCGGGACGCCACGGTCTCGGCGGTGTCCTGCGTGCCGGGCCCGGCCCTGGACTGCGCGGTCGCGGGCAGTTACGCCGACGCGGCCGGTCACGGGCAGGCGTTCGTGGCCGACGCGGCCCGCGGGGTGTGGGGGACCGCGATCGAAGTGCCAGGCACTCCGGGCCTGGGCAGCAGCGCCGGGGCCTCGGTGCTGTCCTGCCCGGCGACGGGGGCCTGCACGGTCGGCGGGACCTACGCCGACAGCGCGGGCAGCTTCCAGCCGTTCGTGGCCCGGGAGGGCGGGGGCACCTGGGGCAGGGCGGTCAAGGTTCCCGGCGCCGCCGCCCTCAACCAGGGGCCCGACGCCCAACTGAACGCGCTGTCGTGCTCCTCGGCCGGGAACTGCTCGGTGGCCGGGACCTACGGCGCCAACGGGTCCGGCGCCCAGACCCAGCTGTACGTGGACACCGAGAAGAACGGCGCCTGGGGGACCGCCGTCGCGATGCCCGGGCTGGCCGCGCTGAACACCGGCCTGATCGCCCAGGCCTACACGCTGTCCTGCACCTCGGCCGGGAACTGCGCCGCTGGGGGCTACTACACCGACAGCGCCGGCGGCGAGCAGGCGTTCGTGATCAGCCAGGCCGGCGGGTCGTGGGGGAGCGCGATCGAGGTGCCGGGCAGCGCCGCCCTGAACCTGGCCGGCAACGGGGGCATCCGGTCGGTGTCCTGCGCCTCAGCGGGGAACTGCGTGGCCGGCGGGTACTTCGCGAAGTTCCACACCGGCCACACCCAGGCCCTGGTCGTGGACGAGACGGCCGGGGTGTGGCGCAAGGCCCGGGAGGTGCCGGGCACCGCCGCGCTCAACACCGGCAACCAGGGCCAGGTGAACGCGGTGTCCTGCGTCCGGGCCGCGACCTGTGCCCTCGGCGGCATCTACAGCGAGTCCGGCACGTTCCTGGTCGAGCCGTTCGTGTCCAGCCAGAGTTAGAGCTCGCGGCTCCAGTGCTGGCCGACCAGGTCGGCGCCGAAGCTGTGGTGTGCTTCCTCGCCGGCCAGCGTGAAGCCGGTCCGCTCGTAGATGCGCCGGGCCTCGGCCAGCACGCTGTTGGTCCACAGCGTCATCTCGGTGTAGCCGGCCGCCCGGGCGAACCGCAGGCACTCCTCGACCAGCTTCGAGCCGATGCCGAGGCCCCGCGCGGCCGGGTCCACGTACAGCAGCCGCAACTGGGCCACGGTGCCGGACTTGCGCACGCACAGGATCGACCCGACCCGCTGGCCGTCGGCCTCGGCGATCCAGGCCGCTTCCCGGGCCGGGTCGTGGGAGTCGACGTAGTCGGCGATGATCCGAGCCACCAGCGCCTCGTAGGTCTCGTCCCAGCCGTACTCGGCGGCGTAGCCGGCCGCCTGGCGCTGGATCACCCAGCCCAGATCGCCGGGTCGCGGCGCCCGCAGCAGGTAGGCCCGGGGTTCCGGCGCGACGGTCAGCACCTGGGTGATCTCCCGCATCGAGGCCACCAGCCGCTGCTGGGCGTCCTCGCCCAGGCGGCCCAGCAGGGCACCGATCTCCTCGGCGGCCCTGGTGTCCAGGCTCTGCTGCAGCGCGCGGCCGGCCACCGTGAGCGCGATCACCTGACGGCGGGCGTCCGTATCCGACTT
>DASXJM010000408.1:0-4894 GCA_036497405.1 Streptosporangiaceae bacterium
CATCCAGTCGGTGTCGCCGGTGTACTGCATGGCCCGGCCGTCGGTCATCCGGAACCAGTGCACGTGCATGGGGTCGGGCACCCCGGTCGGCCACTCCACGAACGGGTCGCTGGGCGTGACCAGGCACACCATGGCCTTGAGCGCGGCCGGCCGGTGCAGCGCGGTCAGCCACTGGATCCGGCCCGGGTAGCTGCCCCCGAAGGTGGCCACGTCCCCGTTGCACCAGTCCTGGGCGGCGGCCCAGTCGATCACGTCGGCCCCGTCCGGCCCGTCGTTGCGGTACGGCACGAACGCCCCGTCCGAGTCGCCCCGGCCGCGCACGTCCACGTACATGAACGCGTACCCGGCCTGGGCGTAGGTCGTGGCCCGGCTGGACTGCCGTTCACTGGACCGCCCGTACGGCGTCCGCATGATCACGACCGGAGCCGGGCCCCCGCCGGGCAGGACGAGGTCGGCGGCGAGCGTGACCCTGTCCCGCAACGGGATCCGGACGTTGAACCGGCGGGTGATCGGTGTCTCAGCCATGGTCCCCGATGCTACTCAGGGACGCTGGCCGGCTGCGGGTAGCGGCTCTGGGCCCGGAACCGGGCCGCGATCTCCGGGGCCTGCTCCGGCGAACCGGCCTGATACGGCGGCTGCGGGTCGTACTCCAGCATCAGCTGGATGGACCGGGCCACCTCATCCCCGGCGATGCGCCCGGCCAGGGTCAGACCCATGTCGATCCCGGCCGACACCCCCGCCGCGGTCACATATTTTTCATCGAAGGTCACACGCTGGCTCACCGGCACCGCGCCGTACTGCGCGAGTTGCTCCAGCGCGGTCCAGTGGGACGTGGCCCTCCGCCCGGTCAGCAGGCCGGCCGCCGCCAGCACCAGCGAGCCGGTGCACACCGAGGTGGTCCAGGTCGTGGCCGGGTCCACCGCCCGCAGCCAGTCGGCCACCGGGCCACCGTTCGTGAGAGCGTCGACCCCGGGTCCGCCCGGGACCAGCACCAGGTCCGGGTGCGGCATGTCGTCCAGCGCGGCGTCGGCGACCAGGCCGAGCTGGCCGGTTTCGTCCCGGACCGGCCCGGCCTGCTCGGCCACGAACACCACCTCGCCCCCGGGCAGCTGGTCCAGGGTCTGGTAGGGCCCGATCGCGTCCAGCACGGTGAGCCGGGGAAAGAGCACGATGGCGATCTGCATGAGAGATCCCTTTCAGAAACGGCGCCGGTACTCGGCGGGGGAGACGTTCAGCGCCTGCTGGAACGCGCGGCGCATGGCTTCGGGCGTGTGGTAGCCGCAGGTCCGGGCGATCTGCTCCACCCCGTCGCGGCTGTCTTCAAGCAGCCGGCGCGCGGCCTCCAGCCGCACCCGGTCCACGTAGCGGCCCGGCGGGGTCCCGGTCTCGGCCGTGAACGCCCGCGCGAACTGCCGGGGCGACAGCCGGGCCCGCTCAGCCAGCGCGTCCACCGACAGGTCCGCGCCCGGATGCTCGGCGATCCAGTGCTGCACCTCCCGCAGGGGTTCGCGCTGGGCCACCTGGGCCTGCAACTGGGCGCTGAACTGGGTCTGGTTCCCGGGCCGCCGCAGGAACACCACCAGCTGCCGGGCGACGCGCAGTGCTACTTCCCGCCCGTGGTCGTCCTCGACCAGGGCCAGGGCCAGGTCGATGCCGGCCGTGACCCCGGCCGAGGTGGCCACGCGGCCGTCCCGGACGAAGATCGGCTCCGGCTCCACGATCACGTCCGGGTACCGCCGGGCCAGCGCATCGCACCAGCTCCAGTGGGTGGTGGCCCGCCGCCCGGCCAGCAGCCCCGCCTCGGCCAGCAGGAACGCCCCCGTGCAGACCGACACGATCCGCTCGGCCCCGGCCCCGGTCCGGCTCAGCCAGCCGAGCAGCTCCGGCTGCGGGGCCCGGGTCCCGGCCCCGCCCGGCACGATCACCGTGTGCGGCGGCCCGGCGTCAGTGAGGTCCAGGTCCGGGCAGATCCGCAGCCCGCTTCCGGTCCGGACCGGCCGCCCGCCCACGCTGGCCGTGCTGATCTCGTAGGCCCCGGCTCCCACCGCCTCCCCGGCGTGGGCGAACACCTCCAGCGGCCCCGTCACGTCGAGGCTCTGCACCCCGTCGAACAGGACGATCACCACACTCCGGCTGCCCACCCCTCCATGCTCGCCGCCCACCTGGATGACCGCAATGACGAAAACCCCACCTTTTCTGCCATGGCGTATTCTCCGCGCGTGACCGAATCAGCCCCGGTCTGGGTGGTGGCCGGGCCGCCCGGCGCGGGCAAGACCACCGTGGCCCGGCTGCTGCTGGCCCGGCTGACGCCGGCCCCGGCCCTGCTGGACAAGGACACGATGTACGGCGACTTCGTGGCGGCCACCCTGGCCGCGGCCGGCCGCCCGCCGGGGGAGCGCGAAGGCCCCTGGTACGACGAGCACATCAAGGCCCACGAGTACGACGGCATGACCGCCACCGCCCGCGAGATCCGCGCCCACGGCTGCCCGGTCCTGCTGTCCGGCCCGTTCACCCAGCAGATCCACCATGCCGCCCGCTGGCGGCGGTGGACCAGTGAACTGGGCGGCGACCCCGTCCACCTGATCTGGGTCCGCTCCGACGCCGAGACCCTGCGCGAACGGCTGGCCGCCCGCGGATCGGCCCGCGATACCAGCAAGCTCGGCGACTTCGAGGCCTTCGCCACCCGGATCAGGCTCGCTCACGAGCCCGATGCCCCGCACCACACCGTGGACAACCGCCGGACCTTGCCGACCGGAGCCGCCCCGGCCACGCTGGCCGATCAGGTGGCCGGCATACTGGCCAGATGCCCGAACTGATCGACCACCCGAGCCGGGTCACCGCGGCCGGGGAGCCGCCCAAGATCATCGATGAGTTCGCCGGCCGGGTGAACACCGGCGACGGCGGCGTGAGCATCGCCCACATGCGCAGCCCGTCCGGCTGGTCCGAGCCGGGCCAGCGGCCCGAGTTCGACGAGTACACGCTGGTGCTCCGGGGCGCCCTGGACGTCGAATACGAGGGCGGCCGGCTCACCGTCCAGGCCGACCAGGCCGTGCGCACCCGCTCGGGGGAGTGGGTCCGATACAGCACCCCCGGCCCGGACGGCGCCGACTACATCTCGGTCTGCCTGCCCGCCTTCGCCCCGGACACCGTGCACCGCGATGAGTAGCGGCGGCCTGCGCCGGGACCTGGCCTCGTGGGCCGGGGTGGCCGGCGTCTACGCGGCCGCCCAGGGCCTGTCGGCCTGGGCCGGGCAGCGCCGCCGGGGCACCCGGGACCAGTACCAGGACTTCCGGCAGCCGTCGTTCGCCCCACCGGGCCCGGTGTTCCCGGTGGTGTGGACCGGGCTCAACCTGACCACGGCCACCTCGGCCTGGCGGCTGTGGCGGGTCCGGCGGGACGCCCGGGCCGAGGTCCCGCACGCGCAGTCCGCGCTGGCCTGGTGGGTGCTGGCCCTGGTGCTGCGCAGCGGCTACGTGCCGCTGGAGTTTGGCGCCCGCCGCTACTGGGCCGCGACCGCGGACTCCGCGCTGCTGTGCGCGGTCATGCTCCGCTACGCGGCGGTGGCCCGGCGGGCCGACCCGGCCGCGGCCGCCCTGGCCGCCCCCGAGATCGCCTGGACCGGTTTCGCCACCGTCCTCAGCGCGGCCATCGCCATCCAGAACACCTAGCCCGCCTCGTCAGCCAATCCCCCCGGCCCCACATCACCAGCAACTCCCGCCACATCCGGCGCCATCTAAGCCTCACTGGAGCGGTAGCAGGGATTATCACTGCATCCGTTCCAGCGAAGCAAAGGCCATCAGGTCCTAGTCGGGTGGCGGCAGCACGAGGGTGTTCTGACCGGCCGCCAGCCACCACTGACCGTCCCGGCGAACCAGCACGTACAGGGCCATCTCTGAGAACGCCCCACTGGCCCCGTCACCGGGCGGCCGCGGCGGCACCGGCGCCCCCGCCGCGTCGAGCGCCACCCGCCGCACCTGGGCTACCACCACGTCCGGCGCCGGGGACAGCACCGCCGCCACCTCGTACCGCGAGGCCGGGCCACCGCGCTGCTCAGCATTGAGCCGCACGTGGATCTGGTGCAGCCGTTCGTAACCCTGCAGCCCGGCCCCGAACGGGCTGCCCCACAGCACGTCAGTGGCAAAGTGCCGGTTGTAGACGTCGGCGTCGCGGGTGTCGAGGCCCGCCTGCAACTCGGCCACCAGCGCCTCCACCGCCACCGCCGCCTCGCCCGGCTCGACCCCCCCGTCCCCAAGCACCGGCCGCCCAGCCCCGGATCCCGCCGGGCCCCCAGCCCTAGCCTCGCCCCCGGTCCCCGCCGGGCCCCCGGTCCCAGCCCTCGCCCCAGTCACACTGCCCCCTCGTTCACCATCAGCAACGTCTTTCCCAGAGCCGAGCGCCCCTCCAGGCCGCGGTGCGCCTCGGCCGCGCGTTCCAGCGGATAGGACTGCCCGATGACCGGCCGGATCCGGCCCGCCGCCACCTCGGCCAGTATCTGGGCGGTGAACTTCTCGTGGCCGCCGGGCGGGAGGTGGCCCTGCTCGATGCCCTGGACCGTGATGTCGCGCCGCGCGGCCTCGTCCCGGTCCACCGGGGCGAACCCGCCCGCGGCCGCGCCGTGCCCGGAGAACCGGCCCCCGCGGGCCAGGGTCGAGAAGGCCGCCGTCCCCAGCGCCCCACCCACCCCGTCCAGCACCACGGCGGGCCCGGCCCCGCCGGTGGCCGCGGTCACCCGCTGGACCCAGTCCGGGTCCGTATAGTCGATCACCACCTCGGCCCCGGCCGCCCGGGCCTGCTCGGCCTTGGCCGCCCCGCGCGGGGCCCCCGCCACCCGCAGGCCAGCCAGCACGTGCCCGCCGGCCGTCCGGGCCAGCTGGGTCAGCAGCAGCCCCATGGC
>DASXJM010000409.1:0-14348 GCA_036497405.1 Streptosporangiaceae bacterium
CGTGAGGTCGGCAGCGACGGCCGGCTGGGCGGCCAGGCCGAGGTCGAGGGCGTGTCCGGCACCTGGAAGCGGCTGACCGAGAACGTCAACGAGCTGGCCAGCAACCTGACCACCCAGGTCCGCGCGATCGCCGAGGTGACCAGCGCGGTCGCGTCCGGTGACCTGACCCGGTCGATCGCGGTCGAGGCCCAGGGCGAGGTGGCCGAGCTCAAGGACAACATCAACGCCATGGTCCAGTCGCTGCGCGAGACGACCTCGGCCAACCAGCAGCAGGACTGGCTGAAGTCCAACCTGGCCCGGCTGTCCGGCCTGATGCAGGGGCACCGGGATCTGGCCGCGGTGGCCGACCTGATCATGGACGAGCTGGCCCCGCTGGTCGGCGCCCAGCACGGCACGTTCTTCCTCAGCGAGATGGCCGGCGACGAGACCCGGCTGAGCCTGATCGCCGGCTACGGGCTGCGGGCCGACAAGGACGCCCCGCTCCAGTACCGGCTGGGCCAGTCCCTGATCGGCCAGGTGGCCAAGAGCAAGCGGTCCATGGTCATCAGCGACCTGCCCGAGGGCTACGTCAAGATCACCTCCGGCCTGGGCGAGGCGTCGCCGACCAACCTGGCCATCCTGCCGATCCTGTTCGAGGACCGCGTGCTCGGCGTCATCGAGCTGGCCTCGTTCACCGACTTCACCCCGGTCCAGACCGACTTCCTGGAGCAGTTCACCGAGACCCTGGGGGTCAACGTGAACACGATCCTGGCCAACGCCCGCACCGATTCGCTGCTCCAGGAGTCGCAGCGGCTCACCGGCGAGCTGCAGGCCCAGCAGAACGAGCTGCAGCGGTCCAACGCCGACCTGGAGGACAAGGCCGAGCAGCTGGCCCGGCAGAACAGTGACATCGAGACCAAGAACGCCGAGATCGAGCGGGCCCGGCAGGAGATCGAGGAACGCGCCCGGCAGCTGGCGCTGGCCTCCCGGTACAAGTCGCAGTTCCTGGCCAACATGTCGCACGAGCTGCGCACCCCGCTGAACAGCCTGCTCATCCTGGCCCGGCTGCTGGCCCAGAACCCCGGCGGCAACCTGACCGGCAAGCAGGTCGAGTACGCCAACGTGATCCACTCGGCCGGCTCGGACCTGCTCCAGCTGATCAACGACATCCTCGACCTGTCCAAGGTCGAGGTGGGCCGGATGGACATCCACCCGGAGCGGTTCACGCTGCGCTCGCTGCTGGACGACATCCAGGCCACCTTCCAACCGCTGACCGCGGAAAAGGGCCTGACCTTCGCGGTGGAGCTGGCCGAGGGCGCGCCGGCCGAGATGCTCACCGACCGGCAGCGGCTGCGCCAGGTGCTGGGCAACCTGGTCTCCAACGCGGTCAAGTTCACCTCGGCCGGGCAGGTCATCCTCCGGGTCAGCGGGGCCACCGCGGGCCCGGCTGTCGGCACCGCCGACGGCACCATCGACGGCGGGCCGATGGTGGCGTTCTCGGTCTCCGACACCGGCATCGGGATTGCCCCCGAAAATCTGGACGCCATCTTCGGCGCGTTCGAGCAGGGCGACGGCACCCTCAGCCGCCGCTACGGCGGGACCGGCCTCGGCCTGTCCATCGCCCGCGAGGTCGGCGCCCTGCTCGGGGGCGACATCGCGGCCGACAGCGAGCTGGGCCGGGGCAGCACCTTCACCCTCTACGTGCCGGCCGTGCTCCCGCTGACCGGCAACGACCAGCTGCCCCTGCAGTCCGCCCAGCCGTTCCCGTCGGTCCAGCTGGTCCAGCCCCGGCAAGCACTTCAGAACCCCAAGCCACTCCAGCCCCTGGAGCCTCTCCCGCCACAGCAGCCCCAGCGGGCTCAGCAGCCGGTGGCCAACGGACACGCTCCCGACGCACAGCCGCCAGCGCACCCGTCGAACGGCCAGACAACCGCCGCCCCGGCCACCCCGGCTGACCCGGCAATTCCCGCGGACCCGTCCGTCCCCGGCGCCCACCGCCTGCTGGTGCTGGAGAGCGCGCCCGGCGGCCTGCTCACCCTGCTCGCCTACAGCGCCACCTCGGACCTGGCCGACCTGGACGGCCCGGTCGAGGTCCAGACCGTCACCGAGCCCGACGAGGCGATCGAACACCTCCGCTCCGCGCCCCACCAGTGCGTCGTCCTCGATCTCGGGCTGCCCGGCGCCACCGCGTTCGGCTTCCTGGACCGGCTGCGGGATGAGCCGGATCTCGGCGCCGTGCCGGTGCTGGCCCACACCCGCGACCACGCCGACGCGGCCCGGAACCGGCTGGCCCAGCACCAGTCGGGCGAGCGGCCGGTCGAACTGCTGCCGTCCCTGGACGACCTGCGCGAGCGGATCGCGCTGTACCTGTCGGCCGGGCCGGCCGCACCGGGTACGGCCGTGGCCGGGACCGGGCCGCACCCGGTCACCCGGCCCGCGCCCCCCGCCGCTCGCCACGAGGGCCTGCACGGCAAGAAAGTCCTGGTCATCGACGACGACAGCCGCAACGTGTACGCGATCAGCAGCTCCCTCGAGCAGCACGGCGTGACCGTCCGCTGCGCCCCGGACGGCCGTCAGGGCATCAACGCGCTGACCTCCGAGCCGGACCTGGACCTGATCTTGATGGACGTGATGATGCCGGAGATGGACGGCTACGTGACCATGGCCGCCATCCGCCGGATGCCCCAGTTCACGGCGCTGCCGATCATCGCCGTCACCGCCCGGGCCATGCCCGGCGACCGGGAGAAGAGCCTGGACGCCGGGGCCAGCGACTACGTGACCAAGCCGGTCGACACCGAGGAACTGCTGACCCGCATGGAAGGCTGGCTCACCGGCCAGCCCTAGCTCTCAGCGGGCACCGGCACCTCATCGGGCACCCGGGTCACCTGGTGCCCGGCCTTCCGGGCCGCGGCCGCGAACGCCACCGCGTCGTGGATCGCCGCCCCGCCCGGATCGTTGTTGAAGTACACGTACACGTCGGCCCGCTCCGCGAACCCCTCGCCCAGCCGCTTCACCCACGCCCGCAGCGTGGCCGGGTAATAGCGCGGCCACGGCTGGGCCGAGCCCTCATGAAACCGCAGGTACCCCCAGTCCGTGGTCCGCCACAGCGGCTCCTGCGGCGACCCGCCCCGGTCCGACCACACCAGGGCGGCGCCCCGGTCGGTCAGCACCTGCCGCATCTCCTCGGTCCAGCAGGACTCGTGCCGCATCTCGACCGCGACCCGGAGCCCGCGCGGCCCCCGCCGCCCGAACTCGGCCAGGCAGCCGTCCAGCAGCTCCGGGTCTCCCTTCCAGGTCGGCGGCAGCTGGACCAGGATCGGCCCCAGCCGGTCACCCAGGCCGGTGGCCGCGTCCAGCAGCCGCTGGACCGGTTCGGCCGGGTCCTTCAGCCGCCGGATGTGGGTCAGGTAGCGGCTGGCCTTGACCGTCATCACGAACCCGCCCGGCGTCCGCTCGGCCCAGCTCGCAAACATCTCCCGCGGCGGCAGCCGGTAGAACGAATTGTTGTTCTCCACCGTGCCGAACTGCCCGGCGTAGTGCTCCAGCCACAGCCGCTGCGGCACACCCTTGGGGTACAGCACGTCCCGCCAGTCCCGGTACTGCCACCCCGACGTCCCGACCAGCCACGCCACCCGGTCTCACCCCGTCTCCGGCCGCTAGTACCCGACTCCGACCGCGTGCCCGATGGTGGCCGGATCGGCCAGGGTAGCCAGGATCGCGTCGGCCACGTCGGCCCGTGCGATCCTCCTCCCCACGTTGCGATCGATCATGCGGCGGTACCGGCCCCGGCCCGGCCGGCTGGTCAGCTGGGGCGGCCGCATCAGCGTCCAGTCGGTGCCGCTGGCCCGGATCTCGGCTTCCATCCGCTGGGTGTCGGTCATGGCGTCGCGCAGGATCCGCTGCAACAGCGGCTTGACCAGGACCCGGGTCACGAACGGCTCACCCGCCTCAATGAACGCCCCGCTCGCGCTCACCACCACCAGCCGGCGCACGCCCGCCTGGGTCAGCGCGGCCAGGATGCTGCCCGCGCTGTCGGTCAGCACCGTGGTCGGCCCGCCCGGCCGCGGTCCCAGCGCCGACACCACCGCGTCGGCCCCCTTGATGGCCGGGGCGATCTGGGCCGGGTCCATCACGTCAGCGGTGACCACCCCCAGCCCCGTCCCGGCCGGCACCGTCAGCCGGGCCGGATCCCGGACCACGGCCACCACCTCGTGCCCGGCCGCCAGCGCCTGCCGCACCACTTCCGTCCCGATCCCGCCCGTCGCCCCGAACACCGTCACCCTCATCGAACTGACCCTCTCCTCGTCGCCCGGCCACCGGCCGCCCACCCGTGGTAAGTAAATGCTCACTAACCCCTATGATGGGTAAGCACTCACTAACCTGTCAACAGCAAATCCCGACCGTGGAAGGGCGGCGCCCATGACCGGCACCCGGGACCGCATCCTCGACGCGGCCACCCACGTCATGCGGACGCGGGGGTTCGCCCGCACCACGACCAAGGAGATCGCCCGGGCCGCCGGCTACTCCGAAGCCACTCTGTACAAGCACTTCCAGGACAAGACCGACCTGTTCCTGGCCGTGCTCAAGGAGCGCCTGCCCACGGTGAGCTGGATGCTGTCACCGGCGGCCGGCCAGCAGGCCGCACCCGACGACCTGGCCGCCCGGCTGACCGCCTTCGCGCGCGGCGCGGTGGAGTTCTACCAGGCCAGCTTCCCGATCAGCGCGTCCGTGTTCTCCGAGCCGGACCTGCTGGCCGCGCACCACGCCGCCGTGACCAGCCAGGGGGCCGGGCCGCACATGCCGGTCCAGGCCCTGGCCCGCTACCTGCGGACCCAGCAGGAGTACGGCGCGGTCCGGGCCGGGGCCGACTGCGACGCGGCCGCGTCCCTGCTGCTCGGCTCCTGCTTCCAGTACGCGTTCCTGCGCTGCTTCGCCCAGCGGCCGCCCGACCCCGAAGCGGACGCCGCCCACGCCGCCGCGATCGTCACCACCCTGCTGGCCGGCCTGGACCCGCCTAACTCGGCCGCCGACGGTACTGAGGGCGCCGACGGCTCGGGCGCCTCGCGCACGAACACGTAGTAGATGCCGACCACGGCGGTGATGATCACCGAAGCCGGAGCGCTGAGGAAGGCCACACCGACGGCGATCAGGTACGGAAGCTGGCCCGCGTAGAAGCGCAGCCGGGCCGAGTTCTTGGCCGCGGCCGGGAGCGGATCGTCGACGCAGTCGTCGTGGCGCAGGACCCATTCGTACAGCGGCACGAAGCTCAGGCTCATCAGCTCGAAGACCCCGGCGTACAGCGCCGCGGCCACGTGCCCGTCCGGGCCCGTGTCGGTCAGGTAATCGGCCAGGGTCGACGTGGCGAACGGAATGGCCACCGTCACCGCCAGCAGGATCAGATTGATGAGGAGCAGTGACCTGGTCACCACCTGCACGTTGTTCAGGACCCGGTGGTGGTTGACCCAGATGATCCCGATGGTGACGAAGCTGATCACGTAGGCCACGTAGGCGGGCCAGAGGTCCCGGAGCTGGCGCGCCAGCGGATGCGGCGAATCGTGCCCCTTCACGGCCAGGTCCAGCGCCAGCAGCGTGATCGCCACCGCGAACACGCCATCACTGAACGACTCCAGCCGTGACTTGTTCAACCGCTACCTCCCCATCGTGCCCCCTGGAGACAAGGTAGCCGGGCCAGGGCCGGGGTCTCCAAGAAGTTCGCCCACAGCCATATTGAAGGTCTTTGTGTGCTCGTCCACGGCATCATCGGTGGTGACCGGGGACATGAGGGCCATGTTGTGAAACGGCGTGAGCAGCACCCCCCGGTTGGCCAGGTAGGTGTGCAGGTAGTCGTCCAGCTCCGGGTCGGACGCGGCCGCGGCCTCGGTGCCGGTGCGCGGGGCGGGGGCGGCGAACCGGTACTCGGCCCGGGCCCCGAGCCGGCTCACCGACCAGGGCAGGCCGTGGCGGTCGATGACGTCCCGCACCCCGGCCGCGAACCGTTCGGCCCGGGCGGTCATCGGCCCGAACGCCTCGTCGACCAGCACCTCACCCAGGGTGGCGCACACCGCCGCCACCGACAGCGGGTTTCCGGCCAGCGTGCCGCCCACCCCGCCCATGTCGACCAGGTCCAGGTCGGTGCGGGCCAGCAGCCGGTCGGCCAGCTCGGCCGACAGCCCGTAGGCGGCCACCGGGATGCCGCCGCCGATGGCCTTGCCGATGGTGACGACGTCCGGCTCCAGCTCCCAGGCCGCGGTGGCGCCACCCGGGCCCGCGCAGAAGGTGTGGGTCTCGTCGTTGATGAGCAGCACGCCGTGGCGCCGGGTCAGCTCCCGGACTCCGTCCAGGTAGCCGGGCTCGGGCAGCACGATGCCGATGTTGGTCAGCGCGGGCTCCATCAGCACCGCGGCCACGTCCCCGTGGGCCAGCTGGCGGTCCAGCCCGTCGAGGTCGTTGTACTCGGCCACCCGGCTGGTTTGGCGCACGTCGGCCGGGGCGCCGACGTTGCCCGCCCGGGGCGCGCCCGGGCCGTGCGGATCCGAGGGCACGGTGACGATCAGCGACTCGTCCACGGTGCCGTGGTAGCAGTAGCTGTGGAACAAGATCTTGCCGCGTCCGGTCAGCGCCCGGGCCAGCCGGATCGCCCACCGGTTGGCGTCGGTCGCGGTCAGCGCGAACGACCAGCGCGGCACCCCGAACCGCCGGGCCAGCTCGGCCCCGGCCGCGGCCGCCTCCTCGGTCGGCATCATCACCGACAACCCGCCCAGGTCGGCGGCCCGGCGCTGGATGGCCCGCAGCACCGGGGCGGGGGAGTGGCCGGCCATGGCCGCGGTGTCACCCAGGGAGAAGTCGGCGTACTCCAGCCCGTCGACGTCGGTGACCGTCGCGCCCGAGGCTCGCGCCAGGTACAGCGGGAACCCGCCCGCCGCCATGTTCATCCAGGTCATCGGGACCCGGCCGAACAGCGACCCGGCCTGCTGGTAGGCCCGGGCCGACTCCGGGTGCCGGGCCGCGAACGTGGCCCGCTCCCGGGCCAGCAGCGCGGTCAGGCGCTGGCGGTCCACGCCCCGATTCACGACCTGGTCCATGGCCGACCCCTTCCGGCGCCCGCCTGCGGCCTTTAACGTAAGCCTGTGCCTGAGCGCAGGATCATTATCACTGGTGCCCACGTGGCCACGGTGAACACCGATGGGGCCGAGCACCCCGGCGGCACCGTGGTCGTCGAAGACCACCAGATCGTCAGCGTCGCCGCCGCCCCGCCGCCCCGCTACGACGACGGCGTGCCCACCGAGCACGTGGACGGGACCGGCCACCTGCTCACCCCGGGCCTGGTCAACACCCACCACCACTTCTACCAGTGGCTGACCCGGGGCCGGGCTCAGGAGCAGGACCTGTTCGGCTGGCTGACCGAGCTGTACCCGGTCTGGGCCCGGCTCGACGAGGAACTCGAGTACGCCGCGGCCCGGGCGTCGGTCGCCGCCCTGCTGACCAGCGGCTGTAGCACGGCCGCGGACCACCACTACGTGTTCCCGGACGGGTCCGGCGACCTGATCGGCGCGGCCGTGCGGGCCGCGGGCCAGCTCGGCCTGCGTTTCCAGGCCGCCCGCGGCTCCATGGACCTGGGCCAGTCCCAGGGTGGCCTGCCCCCCGACTTCGCGGTCGAGGACACCGACGCCGCCCTGGCCCGGACCGAGCAGGCCATCGACGCCCACCACGACCCGGCCCCGGATGCCATGGTCCGGATCAGCGTGGCTCCGTGCTCGCCGTTCACCGTGACCAGCGAGCTGCTGACCGGCGCGGCCGCCCTGGCCCGCCGCCGCGGGGTGCGGCTGCACACCCACGGCTCGGAGACCGTGGAGGAGGCCGAGTTCTGCCAGCGGCAGTTCGGTCAGACCCCGACCGAGTTCCTGGACTCCCGCGGCTGGCTGGGCGATGACGTGTGGCTGGCCCACTGTGTGCACCTGGACCCGGCCGCGATCGAGCGCATCGGCGCCACCGGCACCGGGGTGGCCCACTGCCCGTCGTCCAACGCCCGGCTCGGCGCGGGCACCGCCCCCGTCCCCGAGCTCCTGGCCGCGGGCACGCCAGTCGGCCTGGGCGTGGACGGCACCAGCTCCAACGAGACCGGCCAGCTCGGCCTGGAGATCCGCCAGGCCCTGCTGGCGGCCCGGGCCCGCCGCGGCCCGGCCGCGCTCACCGGCCGCCAGGCCCTGTACGCGGCCACCATGGGCGGGGCCCGCTGCCTGGGCCGCGACCGTGAACTGGGCTCGATCGAACCCGGCAAACTGGCCGACCTGGCCCTGTGGCGGATCGACGGCCCGCTGCACTCCACCATCGCCGACCCGGTGGCGGCGCTGGCCCTGGGCGCCCTCCCCCCGCTGACCCTCCTGCTGGTCCAGGGCCACCCGGTCGTGACCAACGACCACCTGACCCGCGCCGACCCCGAAGACATCGCCCAGGAAGCCGCCACCGCCGCCCGCCGCCTGGCCGACCGGGCCGGCCTCTCCTAACCCGGCTCCGGACCGGGCGCCCGCTGCCCGTAGCTGGCCAGCTTGGTCACCACGGTCTCGATCTCTTCCGCGGGCAGCAGCCGCGGCCGCCCCGCCGCGGCCGCCCGCAGGTACACGTCGCACACCCACTCCAGGGCCCGGGCCCGGCTGAGCGCGGTGGCCAGGTCGGGGCCGGTGGTCACCGCCCCGTGATTGGCCATCAGGCAGGCCGAACGCCCGTTCAGCGCGGCCACCACGTTGCCCGCCAGCTCGTCGGTCCCGTAGGTCGCGTACGGGGCCACCGCCACCGGCCCGCCGAACGCCGCGACCTGGTAGTGGATGGACGGCACCTCGGTCACCAGCGCCGAGGTCGCGGTCGCGGCCGGGCTGTGGGTGTGCACGATGGCCCCCACACCCTCGGCCCCGTGGCCCACCCGGCCGGTGGCCGCGTACACCGCCAGGTGCAGCGGCAGCTCACTGGACGGGGCCAGCGGCGCCTCCACCGGCGCCCCGTCCAGCCGGTGCACCCCGACCAGCTCGGCCGACAGCGCCGCGTAGTCGAGCCCGCTCGGCGTGATCGCGATCAGGTCCCCGGCCCGGGCGCTCACGTTGCCCGCCGTGCCCACCACCAGCCCGGCCGCGGTGAGCTGGCCGCACACCGCCGCGACCTCGGCCCGCAGATCTTCAGCTAGCACGGTTCAGGCCGCCGCATCGTGCCGTCTCCCCTTGGTCGTCCGGTTTGCGGATAGCGTCAGGGCATGGCATCCGACGCCGCCCTGGAGGTGCTCGGCTGGCAGGACGATCACATCGTCGCCCTCGACCAGACCGCGCTCCCGCACGAGATCCGCATGCTTCATCTCACCACGGTCGGTGATCTGGTCGACGCGATCACCCGGCTGGCCATCCGCGGTGCCCCGGTGCTCGGCGCGGCCGGCGCGCTGGGGGTGGCCCTGGCCGCCCGGCTGGCCCAGCGCGACGGCTGGGACCCGGCGCAGCTGGACGCGGCGGTCAAGCAGATCGCCGAGGCCCGGCCGACCGCGGTCAACCTGCGCCGGGAGACCGAGGCGGTGGCGGCGATGCTGCCCCAGGGCCCGGACGCGTTGACCGCGGCCGCGCTGGCCATCGTGCGGGACACCGTGACCGCCTCGCACCGGATGAGCGACCGCGGCGCCCGCTACCTGCGGGAGATCTGCGGCCCGGCCCCGCTGCGGGTCGAGACCCACTGCAACACCGGCAGCCTGGCCTGCCTGGGCTGGGGCACCGCCCTGGGGGTGATCCGGGCCCTCAACAACGACGACGCCCTGGCCCACGTGCTGGTCGACGAGACCCGGCCCCTGCTTCAGGGGGCCCGCCTGACCTGCTGGGAGCTGAGCCAGCTGGCCATCGAGCACTACCTGGTCCCGGACGCGGCCGGCCCGTTCCTGATCAGCCAGGGCCTGGTCGACGCGGTGGTGGTCGGCGCGGACCGGGTCGCCGCCAACCACGACGTGGCCAACAAGATCGGCACCTACAGCCTGGCCCTGGCCGCCCACCGGGCCCACGTCCCGTTCCTGGTCGTGGCGCCGGAGGCGACCATCGACCCCGGTACTCCTGACGGCAGCCGCATCACGGTCGAACGCCGGGCCGAGGACGAGGTCACGCACGTGCTCGGCGTCCCGGCCGCCCCAGACGGCACCCGGGCCCTGAACTACGCCTTCGACATCACCCCGGCCGAGCTGATCACCGCCGTGGTCACCGAAGACCGGGTCATCGAGCCCCGGAAATCCAGGTGACGACAGCGAGAGCCGCGTTTTAAGCTCTTGGCCCGTGCCGGTCAACGGGCCAGCGGCCATGCTGGCCGCGTCAGTGTCGGGGGAGCAGGCTACCGGCCGCCAGGCCTGGGGCCTGCTCTGGAAGTCCAGTCACCGGCTGGCCACCGGGGTGGCGGCCTGGATGGTGGCCGGCGCCGTGTTCCCCACCGTGGTCGTCATCACCCTGGGTCTGGTCGTCGGGTCGATCCCGGGCGCGGTCAGCCACGGCATCGGGTCGGCCAGCGGCCACCGGCTGATCATGGCCCTGATCCTGGCCGCCCTGGTCTACGGGTTGTCGCTGGTCGTCGACCCGGTCGGCAGCGCCCTCGGCACCGCGTCCGCGGCCCGCATCACCGGTCAGGTCCAGGAGCGGCTGCTGACCGCGGTGGCGGGCCCGGTCGGGGTCAGCCACCTGGAGGACACCGACGTGCTGGACCGGCTGTCCCGGGCCGAAGGCAGCCTGACCGGCTTCTTCCCCGGCGACGCCCCCGTGACCTGGGCCGGCAGCTTCTCCGGCCGGGTCGCCGGGATCATCGGCTGCCTCGTGGTGGCGGTGTTCCAGTGGTGGCTCGGGCTCCTGCTCCTGGTCATGTGGCTGGTGGTGCGGCGGGTCGTGCTGGCCGCGGTGCTGCGCCAGGCCATCGACATGCGGGCCCGGACCACGGTCATGCGGCGCTCCTGGTACTTCGTGGGGGTCGGCTCCAAGGTCCGGGACGCCAAGGAGATGCGGGTGTTCAGCCTGGCCCGGTTCGTGACCGACCGGTTCCGCCGCGAGCACGAGTCGTTCCTGGACGGCTCGCGGCTGAGCATGCGGTCCCTGCACCGGCGGGCCGCGGCCTGCTTCCTGGCCGTGCTGGCCGGGTACGCGCTGACCCTGTCCGTGGTCACCGAGGACGCCCGCACTCACCAGCTCGGCCTCCGTGGCCTGGCCATCCTGATCCCCATGCTGGCCGTGACCATGTCGGCCGGCAGCATCAGCTACGGCGACATCACTCTGGCCTGGGCCCTGGCCGGCCTGCCCGACGCCGACCGCCTGGAGCAGGACCTGACCGGACCAGAACTGGCCGGCACCGGCGCCCCGGCCGGGGACCGCCCTCAGCGCGCGATCGTCCTGGAGGGTGTGCGTTTCCGCTATCCCTCGGGCACCACCGATGTGCTGTCCGATCTTGATCTCGAATGTCACGCTGGAAGGTCCACCGCCCTGGTCGGCGTCAACGGGGCGGGCAAATCCACCCTGGTCAGCCTGCTGGGGCGGCTCCGCGACCCCACCGGCGGCCGGATCCTGGCCGATGACGCCGACCTCCGCGACCTGGACCCGGTCAGCTGGCAGCGCAAGATCGCGCTGATGCCGCAGGAACCGGTCCGCTATCCGGTCTCGGCCTACGACAACGTGGCCTTCGGCGCCCTCGAGCACCGCGCCGACCGGGCTGGCGTCGAGCACGCCGCCCAGCTGGCCGGCTTCAGCGACGTGGTCGAAACCCTCCCCGACGGCTGGGACACCGTCCTGGCCCGCGAGTTGCCCGGCGGCGTCGACCTGTCCGGCGGCCAGTGGCAGCGCCTGGCCCTGGCCCGGGCCCTGTTCGCCACCGTCCACGGAGCCAGCGTCCTGATCCTGGACGAGCCCACCGCCGCCCTGGACGTGCGCAGCGAGGCCCGCTTCTTCCGCCGGTTCCTCGACATCACCCAGGGTCTGACCACCATCGTCATCTCCCACCGCTTCGCCACCGTCCGCCAGGCCAGCACCATCTGCGTCCTCGACGGCGGCCGCATCACCGAACGCGGCACCCATGACGAGCTCCTCGCCCGGGACGGCACCTACGCCCGCATGTACCAGGTCCAAGCCGCCCGCTTCGCCGCCACCCCCAGCCGCCCCCGATGACCACCCCCGACCGTCCCCGACCACCACGAAGGCTGGTGCGGCTGGCCGGGGTGCTGCTGCTGGACGGGTTCCGGGCCGCGCCGGGCCGGATGACCGTGGTCACCCTGTTGCTGGTCCTGGGCAGCGTGGCCTCGACCTGTTACCCGCTCGGCTACCGGCTGCTGGTGGACGGGGCCCTGAGCGGATCGGCGGGCGACGCGGTGGCCGGGGTCGCGGTGGTGGCGGGCCTGATCGCCACCGGCTGGGTCCTGCTGGCCATCGGCGCCACCGAGGCCATGGCCCTGTCCGACCGGATCGCGCTCTACCGGACCAGCCAGCTGATCGGGCTGATCAGCGGCGTCCCCGGGCTCGAGCACCTGGAACGCCCGGACTACCTGACCGAGGTCGAACGCCTCAACGCGGGCCGCCGCCAGCTGGCCGCGGCCCCCCGCCAGTTGCTCAGCAACGCCTCGCAGCTGGCCCGGATCATCACCCTGCTCGTGCTGCTGGGCTCGGTGTCGCCCTGGCTGTTGCTGCTGCCGGTGACCGCGCTGCCCCCGCTGGCCGCCGACCGGCTGGCCAAGCGGATCACCAAGCGGGCCGAGGACGCCATGGGCCACACCCGGCGCCAGGCCACGATGATCTTCGAGCTGTCATCCAACGCCGCCGCGGCCGGCGAACTGCGCGCCTACGGCCTGGCCGCCCACCTGCGCGGCCTGCACCGCCGGCTGTCCGACGAGGTCAGCCGGCGCAGCAACACCGAGGCCCTCACCGTGCTGGCCGTGCAGTCGGCGGGCTGGCTGCTGTACGCCGCGGGCCTGATGGGCGCGATCGCGTTCGTGGCCGTCCGGGCGTCCGACGGCGCGATCTCGCTCGGCACCGTGCTGATGACGGTGTCGCTGATCCGACGGTCCCGGACCACCCTGTCCACCGCCGCGGCCGGTTCCGGGGCTCTGGTCAGCACGCTGGCCACCGCCGACCGGCTGTTCTGGCTCCAGGACCACGCCGCCGAGCAGGCGGCCCGGGCCGGCTCCGGCCAGCCGCCCAGCCGGCTCGAGCGCGGGATCACCCTGCACGACGTGACCTTCGGCTATCCCGGTACCGAGCGGACCGTGCTGTCCCACCTGGACGTGGCCCTGGCCGCCGGATCGACCGTGGCCCTGGTCGGCGAGAACGGTTCCGGCAAGACCACCCTGGTCAAGCTGCTGCTCGGCATGTACCAGCCGGACCAGGGCCAGATCGAGGTGGACGGCACGCCGCTGACCGACCTGGACCCGGCGGCCTGGCGGGCCCGCTGCACCGCCGCCTTCCAGGACTTCTCCCAGTTCAACCTGGCCGCGCTGGAGTCGGTCGGCCTGGCCGACCTGGCCGCCATCGACGACGAGCCCGCGGCCCTGGCCGCCCTGGACCGGGCCGGCGCCGGCGACCTGCCCGGCCAGCTGCCGGACGGCCTGGCCACCTACGTCGGCAATGCGTTCACCGGCGGCACCGGCCTGTCCGGTGGCCAGTGGCAGAAGCTCGCCCTGGGCCGGGCCATGCGAACCGCCGACCCGCTGCTGGTGGTGCTGGACGAGCCCACCGCCAGCCTGGACGCCCCGTCCGAACACGCCTTGTTCGAGCGCTACGCGGCCGCCGCCCGCGACGGCGCCGCCACCGGCACGGTCACCGTCCTGGTCTCACACCGGTTCTCCACCGTCCGCATGGCCGACCTGATCATCTACCTCGAAGACGGCCGCGCCGTGGAGATCGGCACTCACGACGACCTCCTCGCCACTCACGGCCGCTACGCCGAACTCTTCGGCCTCCAGGCCGACGCCTACCGCTGACCCGGGCAACCGTCCGACGTCCACCGCCAGCCCGTGGCGACGGTCCACTGACACCACGGGCATTTGGCCACGTTTAGCAAAAGAATCCGTGGGGGAGGAGTGGGTCGCGGGGCCCAGCCGGGCCCTCGATTCGCGTCTGAAGAAGATCCTCAAGGAGATTTTCGGGGCGTTGTAGCGCGGTTCCGAGGCCGCTCACCTCGGCTTATGCACGGGCGCAGGGGGCAGACCCTCCGCCGGGCGGGTGTACCGCGCTCTCTCGATTTGACGAGGGCCCCGAGCATCTCTAAAGTCTCTCTTGCCCGACAGGGAACGGGACGCCGGATGGCGAGCCCGAGGCCTGGAGGGAAACCCCCAGCAACAACGAACTGATGATCTCTCGTCGCCACGAGAGGGCATCGGGGACCTGATGCTG
>DASXJM010000410.1:0-6316 GCA_036497405.1 Streptosporangiaceae bacterium
TAAACTACACCGTGCAGTGCATATTTGTAAACTGCACGGTGTAGTTTCCGGGAACGTATACTCCCGGGCATGGTGAGCGTGCAGGCTGGGCCGTTCGACGCGGACGCGCGCTCGGTCTCGGAGCGCAAGCGCGAGGAGATCCAGCGCGCCGCCCTGACCCTGTTCACCCGGGACGGCTACGAGCGGACCAGCGTCGACGCCATCGCGGCCGAGGCCGGGGTGTCCAAGCGCACCGTCTACAACCATTTCGGGGACAAGGAGAACTTGTTCCTGATCGTGACCCAGCGCACCTTCACCTGGATGATCGGCCTGGTCGAAGAGGTCGTCGGCCGCCACCTGGACGACCTCCGCGACCCTTCGGCCCTGGAACAGACCCTGGTCGGGACGCTGCTGGAGATGGGCCGGACCGTCACCCAGCTGCCCGAGCGGGCCGCGCTCATCCGGCTCCTCATCACCGAGGCCCGCCGGTTCCCGGTGCTGACCGAGCCTTGGCGCCAGCGGGGCACGGTCACCGACGTGATCGCGGCCCGGCTCACCGGCCTGGCCGACCGGGGCCTGCTGGTCTTCGACGACCCGGTGCAGGCCACCCAGCACCTGACCGCGCTCACCCTCAACCAGCTCAACACCCGGTCCCTGTTCGGCACCTTCGCGATCTCCGCCGAGGAGACCGAGAAGGTCATCCGGAGCGGCGTGCACGTCTTCCTGCTCGCCTACGGCCCGCGCGGCTGATTTTTTTACCGAATGACGGGTGGCCGGTGTCCGGCTCGCGGTCGCGGCGCCGACGTCTCAGTGGGCGCCAGGGTGGTGCCCGGCGAGAGGAGCAGCCGTGAAGTACATGATCCTGATCTACGGAGCCCAGCGCGACTACGACGCGATGGCCGGTAAGCCTGATCCGGGGCAGCCGGGCTGGACCGCGGCGCAGTTCGCGGCCATGGGCGAGTTCATGGAGAAGTTCAACCGGGAGCTGGCCGAGTCGGGCGAGCTGGTCGAGACCCGGGGCCTGACCGCCCCGGTGCACACCCGGCGCCTGCAACTGCGGGCGGGCGTCCCGGTGGTGACCGACGGGCCCTACGCCGAGTCGGAGGAGGTGCTGGCCGGTTACTGGATCGTCGAGTGCGACAGCTTCGACCGGGCCACCCAGATCGCCGGGCGGCTGACCGGGACGCCGGGCCCCGAGCACGCGCGTGACCGGGCCCGGGTCGACGTGCGGCCGGTGGCCGAATCCCGGCACGAGCTGGACGCCTGACCCGTGCCCGCGGCGGTGCCGCCGGCAGTGTCGCCGGCTGGGCCTGAGGACCTGCTGCGTCAGCTGGCGCCGCAGGTCCTCGGCGCGCTGGTCCGGCGGTACGGGCACTTCGACACCGCCGAAGACGCCGTGCAGGAGGCCCTGCTGGCCGCGGCCACCCAGTGGCCCGGCGGCGGGGTCCCGGATCATCCGCGCGGCTGGCTGATCACCGTGGCCTCGCGGCGGCTGACCGACCGGCTCCGCGCCGAGCAGGCCCGGCAGCGCCGGGAACAGGCCGCTGCCCGGCAGGATCGGCCCGGCCCCTGGCTGGCCCCGGCGGCCGACGCGCCGCTGGAGAGGGGCGACGACACCCTGATCCTGCTGTTCATGTGCTGCCACCCGGCCCTGTCGCCCGCGTCGCAGATCGCCCTGACCCTGCGGGCCGTGGGCGGCCTGTCCAGCGCCGAGATCGGGCGGGCCTTCCTGGTCCCGGAGGCCACCATGACCCGCCGCATCACCCGGGCCAAACAGGCGGTCCGGGCCAGTGCGGTCCCCTTCGCCCTGCCCGCCGCGCCCGAGCGCGAGGCCCGGCTGACCGCGGTCCTGCGGGTGCTCTACCTCGTCTTCACCGAGGGCTACGCGGCCACCGCCGGGCCCGGGCTGACCCGGCCGGACCTGACCGGCGAGGCCATCCGGCTGGCCCGGCTCATGCACCGGCTGCTGCCGGACGACGGCGAGGTCACCGGCCTGCTGGCGCTGATGCTGCTCACCGACGCCCGGCGTCCCGCCCGCACCGGCCCGGACGGGCAGCCGATCCCCCTGGCCGACCAGGACCGGAGCCAGTGGGACCCGGCCCTCATCGCCGACGGCGTCGCCTTGGTCACCGCGGCTCTCGGCCGGGGCGCGCCCGGCCCGTACCAGCTGCAGGCGGCCATCGCCGCCGTGCACGACGAAGCCGCCACCGCCGCCGGGACCGACTGGCCGCAGATCCTGGCCCTGTACGAGCTGCTGCGCCAGGTGGACCCGGGCCCGGTGGTCGCGCTCAACCACGCCGTGGCCGTGGCCATGGTCCGCGGCCCCGAGGCCGGCCTCGACCTGCTCGCCGGCCTCGAAGACGACCACCGCATCGCGGCCGGCCACCGCTTCCACGCCGTCCGCGCCCACCTGCTCGAGCTGGCCGGCGACCGGGACGGCGCCCGCCAGAGCTACCTGGCCGCCGCCCACCGCGCCGTCAGCCTGCCCCACCAGCGCTACCTCAACGCCCAGGCCGCCCGCCTCCAGCAATCTCTTTAGCGCGATCTCAAATGTGAGATACCCTTTCAGGTATGAGCAATGAGGTGCCGGGCCCGGAGGCCGCGGCGGACCCGCCCCGGCTGCCGGTCATGCCGGGCTTCCGGGAGATGGCCTTGCGCCGGATGTCGCAGGACCGGGGCCGGCTCATGCACGAGCTGGCCCAGCGCCGCCAGGAGGCCGGCCTGTCCCAGACCGAGATCGCCGCCCGGATGGGCACGTCCCAGTCCGCGGTGGCCCGGCTCGAAGCGGGCGCCGCCGACGTGCGCGCCTCCACCCTGGAGCGGTACGCCGCCGCCCTCGGCACCGAGCTCACCTGGACCCTGCACCGCGACACCACGGAGCCGCCGTCATGACCATGGACCGCATCCCGTTCCACCGTTCACCGTTCCCGGGCCAGAACCCGTTCCCGGGGCCGCCGCCGTTCCCGGGGCCGGCCGAGCCGGACACCGTCCCCGGCCCGACCCGGACCCAGCTCTGGCTGCAGCCGTCCGAGCCGCCCAGCGTGTACGAGTCCCTGCTGCGGCGGCGGATCGTGCTGGCCCACGGCCACCTCAGCGACGAGGCCGCCACCCGGCTCTCGGCTCAGCTGCTGACCCTGGACGCCGAGGGTGACCGGCCCATCCGGCTCGAACTGCAGGGTCTGTCGGCCGACCTGACCGCGGCCGTCACCCTGATGGGTGTCCTGGACACGGTGGGGGTGACGGTCCAGGCCCGGGCGGCGGGCCGGACCACCGGCGCCGCCCTGGGCGTGCTGGCCGCCTGCCCCGAGCGGGCCGCCTACCCCAACGCGCTGTTCGTGCTGACCGAGCCGAGTGAGGAGTTCGGCGGCACCGTGGACGCGGTCACGGTCCGGGAGCGGCAGACTCGCACCATGACCGACGCCGTCTACGAGCGGCTGGCCGAGGTCACCGGGCGCGAAGTGGACGAAATCCGCGCCGCGGCCCGGTCCGGTCATCTGCTCGGCGCGGCCGAAGCCGTGGCCTACGGCCTGGTCACCGAGGTGATCGCGGGCCGGGGTGAGAACCGGGCCGCGCCGGGCCCGCGGGCCAGATAACGGTCTCGCGTCCTTCCTGCGCGTTGCGTCAGCTCGCCTGCGCGCCCCGCGGGTAACATCGGCCAGCGGGGAGAGTCCGGAATATCCGCCGGCGCAGGGGGCGGTGCACGAGACGCGCGGCCTGCCACCGCCGCCCACCGTGGCCCACCCTGCCTGACCCGTAAGGGCGATGGTGAGCACGACAGACGACGCCGAGTTCGCGCCGCGTTCGGCCGCGCGGGCCGAGCACGCGCCCGCGGGCCCGCGCCTCGGCCCCGGGCTCGGTCTCGGCCTCGACGACGCGCCCGAGCCGCTGCCACCCTTGCTGCCGTCGATTCCCCCGCCCAGCGACGGTGACGGCCCGCTGCCCCGGCGCGGCCACCCCGGCGACCCGGGCTTCGCGCCCGACGGCCCGCCCGCCGGCCCGCCCGACGGCGCCTCGGTCTGGCAGCAGGCCCAGTCCGCCTGGCAAGCCGCCGGCGCCGCCTGGTCGACCGAGTCCGACGCCGCCTGGCCCCCACCCCCTGCCGCCGCCCCACCCGCACCGCCGGACCCGACGGCATCCGAACCCCGGCGCGGCCGGCGCCGGCTGGTGCTGACCGCCGTGGTCCTGGTGCTGGCCGTGGCCGCGGCCTGGGCCGGGTACACCCGGTTCGGCCCGCACGAGCTGAGCCCACGCACCTACCCCGCGGCCCAGGCGGCCCGCACCCAGTTCCCGGCCAGCCCGGGGCCGTCCGGCCGGGGGGTGTTCCAGACCCTGACCCGGGTCTCCAGCGTGGGGAACACCGTGGTGGCGGTGGGCAGCCAGGCCGGTGGGGACCTGACCCGGGGCCAGTTCTTCGTCTCCACCGACGCCGGTAACACCTGGCAGCTGGCGGCGGTCCGCGGCGCCGACGGCGGCGACCCGGCCCCCGGGCACCCCGCCCAGCTGCTGGCCGGCGGCCCCGACGGCTGGCTCGCGGTCGGCCCGCACGCCATCTGGACCAGCCCCGACGCCCGGTCCTGGACGCTGGCCGCCACCACCGGCATCACCCCCACCGACTCCGGCGACCAGGTGACCGCGCTGATCCGGACCGCCACCGGCTGGCTGGCCGCGGGCCAGAACACCGCCGAAGCCACCGGGGTGATCTGGACGTCACGCGACGGCCGCCACTGGACCCGGGTCAGCGCCGCCCAGGCCGGGCTGCCGCTGGCGGTCCACGACGGCGGCATCGTCAGCATCACCGGGGCCGCCGCCCACGGTCCCGACCTCGTGCTGTCCGGGCAGATCTCCCGCTCGGCGCAGGAGGCCGGCCCGCGCACCACCGTGACCTGGCTCAGCACCGACGGCGGCCGCATCTGGCGGCCCGGGTCGGTGCCGGCCGATCACGGTGCCCGCCCGGGGCTGGCCGGCCTGGCCGTGACCGGCCAGGGGTTCATCGCCGTCCGCCCCGGCACCGCGCCCAGCGGTCCCAGCCAGCAGGCCCGGCCGGCCGGCATCGTCTACGCCTCACCCAACGGCCTGAACTGGCACTACGTGACCTCCCTGACCGCGGCCAACGGCGTGAAGATCAGCACCGTCACCGGCGGATCCGGTGGCTTCGCCGTACTCGGCCGGGGCCCGGCCGGCTTCCTGTACGGCTACACCAGCGCCGACGGCAGCCACTGGAAGGCCGCGACTTCGTTCGGTCCGGCCCCCGAGACCAGCACCGGCACGACGGTCACCGCCAGCGGCGTGCAGATCGCCACCGGCACCACCGGCAGCCCGATGGCGCAGCGGTCGTACCTGGCCCTGGCCGCGCCCGGCCACGCCGTCCGGACCATCAACTTCGGCCGCGTCGCCGGGGCCACCATCACCCCCACCGGGGTCAACGCGGTGGCCAACTCCGGTTCGCGGGCCAGCCCGGTCCAGGTCGCGGTGGGGGAGTCCGGCGGCACGCTGGCCGTCTGGTCCCGTTCGGGCGGCGGTTCGTTCACCCGCGGGACCTGGGCCACGGCCACCGGCGCACCGGCCGCCGTGCCCGGCACCCAGGAACTGGACAGCGTGGCCGACGGCCCAGCCGGCTGGCTGGCCACCGGCAACACCCTGGCCGCGAGCACGCCTCACCCGGTGCTGGCGTCTTCGCCCGACGGCCGCACCTGGCGCCCGGCCCGGGTGGCCGGGCTGACCCGCCCCGGCCTGGCCACCGCCCAGGCCGCGGCCAACGGGTCCGGCTACGTCATCGTGGGCCGCGCCACCACCCGCGCGGGTACGTTCCCGGTGGCCTGGTCATCGCGCGACCTGCGCACCTGGACCCGCGCGTCCGGGGCCGCCGCCGACCCGGGACAAATGCTCGGGGTGGCCGCCGGGACCAGCCGCTTCGTCGCGGTCGGCCGCCAGGGCATCGACCCGGCCGTGTGGACCTCGGCCGACGGGCGGCACTGGACCGCCCACCGCCTCAAGATCCCGGGCACCGGTGCCCAGGCGGAGCTGTCCCGGGTCGCCGTCAACGGCCACACCGTGGTCGCCTTCGGCCAGGAGATCTGGGCCTCCGGCGACCGGGTCGCCCTGGCCGAGGTCTCCCACGACGACGGCCAGACCTGGCTCCCGGTCAAGCTCCCCTCGCCCGGCAGCGTGGCCACGGTCACCGCGGTGACCGCGATGTCCGGCGGCTTCACCGCCGTCGGCACCTACGGGCCCGAAGGGAACCGCAACGTCGCCGTGTGGACGTCCGCCCACGGCGACACCTGGCGCACCCAGACCCCAGCCGGCCCCGGCTTGTCCGGCCCCGGCTTCCAGCAGATCA
>DASXJM010000411.1:0-4303 GCA_036497405.1 Streptosporangiaceae bacterium
GGATCGAGCTGACCGAACGCCAGGCCGTGGGCGGCCCGCGCACCGTGGTCCGCCAGCTGACCGTGCCCGCGCACGGCACGCTGCGGCTGACCCCGTTCGGCGACGACGTGATCCTGGAGAACCCGGTCCCCTACGAGACCAGGGCCAGCGTGCCGCTGGTGCTGACGTTCAGGCACACCGGGCGGCTGTCAGTCACCGCCGCCGTGAGCGCCCCCGGCACCCCCTAGGTCCCACTTCTGCTCGAGCTTGCCGAAGCGCCAGATGGCCAGGGCCACGATCCAGGTCACGATGAAGATACCGACGATCACGAAGCCGGCCTTGTTGATGTCGAACGCGGCCATGAACGACCAGAACCCGCCGGTCAGGTGGTACTCGGACCCGATCAGGCCCAGGATCTCGATGGTGCCGATGAAGAAGGCCACGAACACCGACAGCCCGGTGATGGTCAGGTTGTAGAAGACCTTGCGGACCGGGTTGGCGAAGGCCCAGTCGTAGGCGAAGTTCATGAAGCAGCCGTCGGCCGTGTCGAACAGGCACATGCCCGCCGCGAACAGGATCGGCAGCGACAAGATCGCGTAGAACGGCAGACCGGAGACCACGGCCGTGCCCGCCAGCACCAGCAGCGCGACTTCGGTGGCGGTGTCGAAGCCCAGGCCGAACAGGATGCCGAGCGGGTACATCTTCCAGGGGGCGTCGATCCGGCGGCCGAGCGGGCCGAAGAACCGGTTCATCAGGCCGCGCTTGTTGAGCTGGGCTTCGAGTTCCTCGTCGTTGTAGCGGCCCGAGCGCATCTCGCGGAACACCTTGACGATGCCGGCCAGGATGACGATGTTCAGCCCGGCGATAACGTACAGGAACGTCCCCGAGACTCCGGTGCCGATGATGCCGGTGACGTTGTGCAGCCCGGAGCCCGAGTTCTTGACCTGGGAGTCCAGGGCCCGGATGCCGAAGTTCAGCAGCACGGCCAGCACGAACACCACGCTGGAGTGGCCCAGGGAGAAGAAGAACCCCACGCTCAGCGGGCGCTCGCCGTCGTTGACCAGCTTGCGGGTGGTGTTGTCGATGGCGGCGATGTGGTCGGCGTCGAACGCGTGCCGCATGCCCAGCGTGTAGGCCAGGGCGCCGGTGCCGAAGCCGAACGCCTCGGTGCCGGTGATGCGGTAGTGCCCGCTGACCGCGGCGGCCAGCATGGCGAAGCCGGCCACGTGCAGGGTGACGATCACGGCCACCATGACGCCGGTGCGGGCCCACTCGCTGGGGGTCAGGCCGTTCCGGATCCGCTGGAGCTGCAGGGCCACCGCCGCCATGTACGCGTCGCCTTCCGCCGGGGACTTCGATCCTGAATTCGGAGAAAGCCTAGCAGTTGCGAACTATTCGCAATAAGGGGGCGGGGGCGGGGCTCGGTCACCCTGGCGGGGGGTCAGGTTGGGAGGTAGGGGGTGACCGCGGGGGTGAACTGGCTGAGGTCATAGACGCCCAGGGCCTGCTCGATGGTGGTGATGCGAACCACCATGGCGGTGAACTCATCCCGGCCGAACTGCTGTTGTTCCAAGTCGGCGAAGTGCTGCCCGAGGTCGGCGAACTCCTGGGCCGGGACGATCCGCCGGAAGGCCGGGAACACCACCGTGTCCTCGCGGGCCTCGTGCGGTTCGTACATGCGGACGAAGGCCTGCATGGCCCCGGAGATCCTGGCGCTGGCGGCCGTGCTGAGGGTGCCGCCCGGACCCGTGGTGGCCGGGGCGGCCTGGGCCAGCAGGTACTGGGTGATGACCCGGCCCCGGGCGTGCTGGACCAGCAGCGTGCTGACCGTGCTTTCTACCTGGCCGGCCGAGCGCAGGCGCGGGAAGACGTAGCCCTCTTCGAGACCCTCGTGGAAGCCTTCGATGAAGTCGTGGATGATCAGCGCCGCGTCCTGCACGTGGGCCGCGATCAGCGGGTGACCGGCCTGGACCTGGCTGGTCATGGCCCGGTAGCAGAGCAGCACCCGCTTGAGCACGCCGTGCTCGCGCATGAGGTCGTCGTCGGGCGGGAGCCCGTCCGGGGGCGGGTCGCTGGTGGCGGCCCACGCGGTGCCGGTGGTGGCGGCGCCCACGGCCAGGCCGCCGCCGGCCAGCAGGATGGCGCGTCGTCCGGGAGCGCTCATGGCGTCGGCTTGAGGGGGGTGCCGTCGGGGCGGAGGACGTACCACTCGCCGCCGTTGAGGTCGATGGCCTGGCCGGTGGCCTGAGTGGGCTCGACGTCGCCGGTGTAGGTGTACAGCGGCCAGCCGTTGTAGGTCAGGACCTGGCCGCCTTCGGGGTCGGGGTCGCTGCCGAGCAGCTTGCCGTCCACTCCAGCCCCGGCCGCCGGCGAGCCGCCGTCGGGGACCTTGACCGGCGGCCAGCTGCCCGCGCAGGCTCCGATGCAGGTCACCGAGTGCTGCTGGTCGGGCTCGAACATGTACAGCGCATAGCCCTTGGCCGTGACCAGGACTCGGCCCACGCCGTTGATGTGGCCGGTCAGGACGGTGACCTTGGGGCCGTGGCCGGAGGCGGCCGGGGCCGGGCCGCCGCCACAGCCGGCCGCCAGCGCCAGGCCGGCCAGGGCGGGGGCGACGCGCCACGCGCGCGAGTTCACCGGCGCCTCCACGAAGATCCTCTACCGGCAGTCGTACTACGACTCGTAGCAGTAGGCTGACCGTACCAGACCCCGACCCGGAGGGCGCCCAATGCCCGGGATGAACAACGGGCTGAACATCCACGATCCCGTGGTGGTCAGCGCGTTCCGCGCCGCCCTGCTGCACCAGGGACTGATCGCGCTGGCCATCTTCGCGCTGCTGTCGGTGGCCTGGGTCGGCCTGCGCGGCCCGGCCGGCCCCGAGGGTACGGCCGCCGTGGCCCCGGCTCCGGAGCCCCGGGCGCACCGGGTGCTCCGGGTCGGGTTCGGGCTGTTGTGGCTGCTGGACGGCCTGCTCCAGGCCCAGCCGGGCATGGCCGCGGGCCTGCCGTCCCAGGTCATCGAGCCCGGGGCCACCACCTCCCCGCACTGGGTCCAGGTCCTGGTCAACTGGGCCGGGACGGCCTGGTCGTACCACCCGGTGCAGGCGGCCGCGGCCGCGGTCTGGATCCAGGTCGGCATCGGACTGTGGCTGCTGGCCGCCCCGCGCGGCCTGGGGGCCCGGCTGGCCGGGCTGGCCAGCGTGGCCTGGGGTTTGGTGGTGTGGGTGTTCGGCGAGTCGTTCGGGGGCATCTTCGCTCCCGGCCTGACCTGGCTGTTCGGCGCACCCGGGGCCGCTCTGGTCTACGTGGCGGCGGGCGCGCTGCTGGCGCTGCCGGCCCGGGCCTGGCTGGCCCCGCGGCTGGGCTCCCGGCTGGGCCGGGGCCTGCTGGGTGGGCTGGGGGTGTTCCTGGCCGGGATGACCGTGCTGCAGGCCTGGCCGGGGCGCGGCTTCTGGAACGGCAGCACGCTGGCGGGCATGGTGCAGTCGATGGCGGTGACCTCGCAGCCCTCGGCCACCGCGAACCTGGTGTCCGGGTTCGCCAGCCTGACCCGGTCCCACGGCCTGGTCGTCAACCTGGTCGCGGTGATCGTCATGGGCGCGCTGGCCCTGGCCTTCCTGGCCGCGGCGGTGACCGGGCGCCGGGATGTGGCCCGGCCGGTGGTGGGGGCGTTCCTGGCCGTCTGCTTCCTGGCCTGGGTGCTCATCCAGGACCTGGGCTTTTTCGGCGGCCTGGGCACCGACCCCAACAGCATGATCCCGTTCGGCCTGCTGGCCGTGACCGGGTACCTGGCCGTGGCCGAGGCGCCGGAGGCGGCGGCCGAACCGGAGCCGGCCCGGGCCTGGCGGACCCGGCTGCGCACGGCCAGCTTCGGCGGCATGATCTCGGCGGGGGCGCTGGGGGTGATCGTGCTGGGCGTGATCCCGCTGGCCACCGCCCAGGCCAGCCCGGCCGCCAGCCCGATCCTGGCCGAGTCGCTCGACGGTGGCAGCAGCCCGATCAACATCGCGGCCGGCGACTTCACCCTGACCGACCAGCACGGCCGCCAGGTCTCGCTGTCCAGCTTCCGTGGCCAGGTGGTGCTGATGACGTTCCTGGACCCGGTGTGCGTGTCCGACTGCCCGCTGATCGCCCAGGAGTTCCGGCAGGCGGGCCAGATGCTGGGCGAGCACAACCCGCACGTGAAGCTGGTCGCGGTCAACAACAACCCGCTGTACCACCAGGCGGCTTACATCCAGGCGTTCGACCGGCAGGAGGGCCTGGCCAGCACGCCGAACTGGGAGTACCTGTCCAGCGACAACCCGGCCACCCTGCGCAAGGTCTAC
>DASXJM010000412.1:0-5966 GCA_036497405.1 Streptosporangiaceae bacterium
TCGTCGACCCGGCCCATCGGGATCACGCACACCGGGCAGCCCGGCCCGTGCACGAGCTGGACCGATTCGGGCAGGTAGTCCTCGAGGCCGTGTTTGTAGATGGTGTGGGTGTGGCCGCCGCACACCTCCATGAACTTGTACCGACGGCCGGGCTCGCACAGCGCGGCGATCTTGGCCGACAGCGCGTGGGCCTTGTCGGCGTCGCGGAACTCATCGACGAACTTCATAGCCGCCCCCTCTACTCGATCCGGGATTCGGCGAGCGCTTCCAGCTCGTCGGCGTAGGACTGGCCGATGCCCTCCAGGAACGACAGGGCGGCCGCGGCCTCGGACTCGTCGATCTTCGACAGGGCGAACCCGACGTGGATCAGCACCCACTCGCCGGGTACGGGCGGATCGTCGGCCAGCAGCCCGATGTTGATCACCCGCCGGACCCCGCTCACGTCGACCCGGGCCAGGTCCGGCTGCTCCAGGAGCTCGATCACCTCACCGGGTATACCGAGGCACATACGACCATCCCCTTACTGCTAATGGGCTCAATCTTCGCTCCCGGCGGGCGGGGCCACCAGGGCCCGCTCATCGCTGTCCGTCCGCTGCGGTTCGGTTTTTCCCTTATGGAAGGCTGGTGGGCTGGTGGCCTCGGTCACCAGCCGGGTGACCAGGGCCACGGCTTCGGTGACGGCCGCTTCGACCGGGGCCGACAGGCTCATCCCCGGTTCGGCCGAGGCGGGCTCGCAGGCCACGACCAGGATCCGCCCCGGTTCGGCGCCGAGCATGTCCAGCACGCCCAGCACCACCTCGGGCTGCATGCCGTGGCCGTTCAGCAGCTGCGGGCCGCCCGCGCTGGCCAGGTCGGTCCGGTCCTCGGGGCGGACCTCCAGCACGGTCAGCGTGCCGGGCGTCTCGCCGCGCGGGGCCGCGTCGACCAGGATCGTGGTCTCGTAGCCGTGGTCGGCCAGGTCGTAGGCCAGGTGCATGCCGCTGGTGCCGTAGTCGCCGACCTGGACGCCGTCCGGCAGGGGGCGCTCGGTGAGGCGGCGGGCCACCTCGACCCCGAAGCCGTCGTCGCCCAGGAAGATGTTGCCGACCCCGGCCACCAGCACGCGGCCCTGAGTTTCCGGCGGGCCGGTCATGAGCGGGACTGCTCATAGGCGGCCACGGTCAGCTCCCACAGCACGTGGTAGATCGTGGTCTGGGCTTCCTGGATGCGGTGCACCGAGGTGGACGGGGCCACGAACAGGTAGTCGATGCTGTCCAGCTCGGCCATGGCCCCGCCCTCGTACCCGGCCAGGCCGATGGTGAGCATGCCGCGCCGGGCCGCCTCGTCGAAGGCGCGGACCAGGTTGGCCGAGTTGCCGCTGGTGGACAGGCCGACCGCGATGTCGTGCTTGGTGCCGAAGGCGGCCAGCTGGCGGGCGAACACCACCTCCACCCCCACGTCGTTGGCCAGCGCGGTCAGCACCGAGGTGTCGCTGGCCAGGCCCATGGCCGGCAGCGGGGTCCAGTCCCGGCCGGTGCCGCCGCCGGGGTGCAGGAACAAGGTGGCCAGCTGGGCGGCGTCGGTGGCGCTGCCGCCGTTGCCGAACGCGAACAGCCGGCCCCCGGCCGCGAACCGGTGGGCCGCTTCGGCCGCGCACTCGGCCAGCCGGTCCGCGTCCCGCTCGGCCACGGCCCGCCGCAGCTGGGCGATCTCCGCGATCTTGGCCACGGTGGACGCCTGGACCTGGGCCAGCACGGCGTCCGGGTCGGTGGTGCCGGCGTAGAGGAAGGGGTAGAGGGACTCGACGCTGCCCGGCTGGCCGCCAGGTTGGGCCGGGCCGGTCATCGGGCACCTACGACGGCAATAGCTTCCTTGGCGTGGACCAGGATCGTGTCGCCGGGACGAGCCTCAACCAGGGCCACGCTCACCTCTTCCTCGGTGCCCTGGCCGGTGTCGACCACAGCCAGGCCGTCGGCCAGGAGTTTGACCACGGTCACCTCGACCGCCGTGTCCGAGCAGGTGATGCAGACCTCGCCGTAGCACTCCGGAACGCTGTGCTGGCCCGCTTGGCTCATGCGACCACCTCCGGGTCCAGCACGCCGGGCTGCTCGAAGAACACGTGCACCAGCTCCCACAGCACGTGGTAGGTGGTGACCTGCAGTTCCTTGACGATCCGGGGGTCGCGGGCGGGCGCGGTCAGCATGTGCTCGGCGGCGCCCTCGCGGGCGATGGCGCCGCCGTCCCCGCCGGCCAGGGCCACGGTCAGCAGGCCGCGCTCGCGGGCGGCGGCCAGCCCGGCCCGGACGCTGTCGTTGTCGCCGTCGGCCGAGATGCCGAGCGCGATGTCCTCGGGGGCGGCCAGGTAGCGGAGCTGGTGGGCGAAGATCCCGGCCATGCCGTCGGCCTCGGCGACCCCGGTCACCGTGGCCACGTCGGTGGTGAGCGAGATGGCCGGCAGGGCCCGCTTGCCCACGATGACCGGGTGCACGAACTCCACCGCCACGTGCTGGGCGTCGGCGGCGGCGCCGCCGGTGCCGAACACGATCAGCTTGCCGCCGCGGTGGAACCGGACGGCCATGGCGTGGCAGGCGTTGGCGATGGCCACGGCCTGGTCGGCCAGCTGGCCGGTGGGCGCGGCCCGCAGCTCGAACAGGCCCTGCACGCTGGTCATGACGCCTCCGGGGTGGGCAGGGTCACGATGATCTCGATCTCGACGTCATCGCGCAGCTTGAGGGCGCCGAACATGCCCGAGTAGGGCTTGATCCCGAACTGGGTCTGGACCACCGTCCCGGACGCCCGGTACTGGCCGTCCCCGGTCCGGGCCACCTGCAGCCGGAGGGGCCGGCTCTGCCCGTGCAGGGTCAGCGTGCCGTCGATGGCCCCGCCCCCGCCGTCGTCGGGAGTGAACGTGGTCGCGGTGTAGGAGGCCTCCGGGTAGCGACCGGTGTCCAGCTGCTTACGGGCCTGGCCGAGGATGTCCCGGCGGTCGCGGTCGGTCAGCGGCTTCAGGCCGCCGCGGCCCTCCCGGATGGCCAGCGAGGTGAGGTCGATGGTGGCGTCCAGGGCGGCCGCGCCATCCCCGGCATTTGGGACAGCCGGGGCGTCCGTGGCGAAATTGCGCGCGGGGGGATCAATATCGGCGTGCCAGCGGGTGACATCGATGGTCAAATCATGACCGGCTTGAGCCGCCAGCCCGCTGCGGTATGTACGCAGCGTGAGCCGACTGGATTCCGGGCCAAGTTGATGGCGCCCGCCATTAGCCGCCATGGCAGCACCGTAGGACACATGTGTGGGCACGTCCAGTGCTCAATAAGACAGTTATGGCGGTTATTGGGCAGGCCGGAAAAATGCACGGCCAGCGGCAAAATATTTTTCCTGCGTCTGTCCGCGGGTCGCTCACTGGAGCGGAATCTCGCCGAATACTTCCTGGATACGCCGCAGATCACGAAGCCGCGGCTCGGTCGCGCCGCCGACCCAGCGGCTGACCGTCTTGACCGACACCCCGAGCAATCGGGCCGCGGCCTCCTGGGTCAGGCCTTCCCGCCGCAGGGCCACCGACATCCAGTCGGCGAAGTTGGCGGGCTGCCCGTCCGCGCCCAGATGCACGAACGAGGCGCCGGGCGCGGTGATCTGGGCCGGGCCTGGCCCGGACTCGCTGTGGCCGTTGAGGACAGGAGCGCCGGACCCATTCATCGTGCCGTTGATCGAGCCGTTGGCCCCCACCGCGGTGACCGTCCCGTCGGTGGGCCGGGTCTCGGTTCCGGGCGGGCCGGCCGACAGCTCGGAGTGCAGCACGTCCACCTCGACGTGCTCGGGGAAGATTCTGAACGCCACCTGGATCGACCCGGACGGCCCAGCCGCGTCCAGCAGCGCGCGGAACACGGTTTCGCCCACTTCCCGATTGCCTTCTTCGGTCAGCGGCGACTCGGCCAGGCAGCGGCGCACGAAATCGCGGATGTCCGGAATCGACGAAGGACGGGCGGGAAATACCTGGAAGAGAACAACGACAGGCATGACCTCAATCGGGTCCTGATTGGGCCCAAAATTAGGTTCTGCCATCGGATCTCTCCCCAAAACCGTCCGCGGCACGCCGTGTTGCGATGAGGGGTGCAACATACGGGTGCAAGTTGAGGCTCAGGTAAGGCTATTCGATCTGAGCCCGGCAACAAAGGCCTGATGAACCCGGTGCGCGCACAGACGCCTCCGCCGTGTAGGCGAAACCGGACATTGCCTCAAACCCTGACCAGGCCGGATAGGACACAAGTGTCCGGCCGGCGTGTGACCAGATCTTGTGGCGTAGGTTACACCGGGTCTAACATTGCGATGTCTGTGCACCACGAAGGGTGTCCGGGCACCACGAAGGCGGGTTACGCCATGGCCATCAACGCTGATGTCCCCCGTACGTACCGTTCTTCCGTTCACTTGGGGGGTCTGGTGGGCGTGGTCAGCCAGTCCTGGGACGGCCCGCGGTCGGGCCACTCGTTAAGCCGGGCTTATCGGCCCGAGGCCAGTCACCAAGAGGCCAGTACCAAACCAGCGAGGAGGTGGCCTCGCCATGGCCACAGACACCACACAGGCTAGCGGCGGGGCCTCGGCTGAGGCTCCGGAGCCAGTGCTGCACATCCTCTGGATGAACGGCGGCCTGAGCTGTGACGGCGACTCGGTGGCGCTCACCGCGGCGACCCAGCCGAGCATCGAGGAGATCGTGATGGGGGCCCTGCCCGGGCTGCCCAACGTCGCCGTGCACTGGCCGCTGATCGACTTCGAGTGCGGGCCGGAGCAGGGCGCGGACAACTTCATCGAGTGGTGGCACAAGGCCGACCGCGGTGAACTGGACCCGTTCGTCCTGGTCGTCGAGGGCTCGATCCCGAACGAGGCCATCAAGTCCGAGGGCTACTGGTGCGGGTTCGGCAACAACCCGGCCACCGGGCAGCCGATGACCACCAGCGAGTGGCTGGACCGGCTGGCCCCCAAGGCGACCGGCATCCTGGCCGTCGGGACCTGCGCGACCTACGGCGGCATCCACGCCATGGCCGGCAACCCGACCGGCGCCATGGGCGTGCCCGACTACCTGGGCTGGGACTGGCGGTCCAAGGCCGGGCTGCCGATCGTGTGCGTGCCCGGCTGCCCGATCCACCCGGACAACCTGTCCGAGACCATCCTTTACCTGCTCTACCAGGTGGCGGGGCAGGCGCCGATGATCCCGCTGGACGAGGCGCTCCGCCCGGCCTGGCTGTTCGGCGCGACCGTACACGAGGGCTGCGACCGGGCCGGCTACTACGAGCAGGGCGACTTCGCGACCGAGTACGGCTCACCCAAGTGCCTGGTCAAGCTGGGCTGCTGGGGCCCGGTGGTCAAGTGCAACGTGCCCAAGCGTGGCTGGATCAACGGCGTGGGCGGGTGCCCCAACGTGGGCGGCATCTGCATCGCCTGCACGATGCCCGGCTTCCCGGACAAGTTCATGCCGTTCATGGACGAGCCGCCGGGGTCGAAGGTCTCGACCACCGCCAGCAGCATGTACGGGACCGTGATCCGGGCCCTGCGCGGCTTCACGGCCAAGACCGCGGACGAAGAGCCCAAGTGGCGCAAAAAGGGTTCCGAGCTCCTGACCGGCTACAAGCAGACCTGGTGACGAGGGAGACGGATCAGCGATGACCACCACGCAGGACCCCAATGTCGTCGAGATGAACTGGGACCCGATCACCCGGATCGTGGGCAGCCTCGGCATCTACACCAAGATCGACTTCAAGCAGAAGAAGGTCATCGAGTGCCACAGCACTTCGTCGATCTTCCGCGGCTACAGCATCTTCATGAAGGGCAAGGACCCGCGGGACGCGCACTTCATCACCAGCCGCATCTGCGGCATCTGCGGTGACAACCACGCGACCTGCTCGGTCTACAACCAGAACATGGCCTACGGGGTCCGGCCGCCGCACCTGGGCGAGTGGATCATCAACCTGGGCGAGTCGGCCGAGTACATGTTCGAC
>DASXJM010000413.1:0-6854 GCA_036497405.1 Streptosporangiaceae bacterium
GATGCAGGTCCTTGCCCAGCCCGTCGAACGCGAAGCCGATATTGGTCCGGTCCATGAACGAGATGACGTAAACGACGATCGCCACCGGGATCAGCCGGGTCCAGCGCGCGCGGCCAGCCGGTGCGGGAACAGTGGTTGCGGCAGCGGCCACGGCCAGCCTTCTTCCTGGCCGTCGACCGCTTAATCGCAGCCGAACGGCCTTCATGACACGTTTCGGCCTATCGCATGGCGACATTCTTGTGAAAGTCGTACCCCGCTGCCATTTCGTAAACATGCGGCCCCACGGGCCGCGCGAAACCGGCCGCAGCTTCCGCGCCGCCGGCCTAGCGAATCGTGACCGCGAGGTAGCCGCCGATGCCGGCCACCCCGACCACGATCCAGGTCACGTAGTCGTTGATCACGCCGCTCTGGATGCGGCGGATCGGGCCGGCCAGCAGCAGGTCCGGCTCGGGCCCGCGGCGCAGCAGCGGGATGCGCCGCCGGTACAGGGACAGGCCGGCCAGGATCAGCGCCCCCAGCGCCGAGCCGGCTCCGGTCAGCACGTCGGCCGGGGTGATCGCGGTCGGCTCGGCCGGGTGCAGGGCCACCGGGTGGGCCACCACCCGGCCGAACAGCACGGCCTGGTTGTAGGCGGCCTGGTCCTGGAAACGGACGGCCGCGTCCTGGACCACCGCGCCCAGGTGGGGCGTGAGGCCGAGCGCGACCGCCGCGACCACCAGCACCGCGGGCGGGATGATCATGGTCAGCGGGGTGCGCTGGCGGCCCGAGTCGGTCTCGGTTTTCTCCTCCGAGGCTTCCTCGGCCATGCGCGGATCCTCGGCGGGCGGATCGCCCAGTCCCCAGAACACGCCGCCCGCCACCCGCAGGACGGCCCCGCCGACCAGGATCGAGCAGGCGATCAGGACCCCGGCCACCCAGGCACTGCCCGCGGCCGCCGAGGTGTCCTCGATCCAGCCCTTGCCGAGATAGGTGGCGAACGGCGGCAGGTCGGCCAGGCCCAGCGCGGCCAGGGTGAACACCACCCCGGTGACCCGCAGCCGCCGGCCGCGGCCGTGCAGCGCGGTCTCGTTGACCGAGCCGATCCGGTGCAGCACGATCCCCACGCACAGGAACAGGGCCGCCTTGACCAGCCCGTGCCCGAGCACGTACACGGCCGCGCCGGCCAGGCCGAGCGGGGTGAGCCAGGACAGCCCGGCCAGGAAGATGCCCGCGTGGCTGATGGTGGAGAAGGCCAGCAAGCGTTTGATGTGGCGTTCCCGGTAGCAGAACAGGGCCCCGGTCACCGCGGTGAGCAGGCCCAGGGCCAGGAACAGGTGCGAGATCACGGTCCGGTGGCCCAGCCCGGCCCCGAACATCGACCAGTACACGCGGGCGATCCCGTACAGACCGAGTTCGACCATGACCCCGGAGAACAGCACGCACACCGGGGTGGGGGCGACCGCGTGCGCGTCGGCCAGCCAGAAATGGAACGGCACGATCGCGCTCTTGATCAGCAGCCCGGTCAGGATCAGCACGAAGGCCACCACGACCAGCCCGGAACTCGTCCGGTGGGTGGTCAGGTACCGGCCGATCTGGGCCATGTTCAGCGCCCCGGTGCGCCCGTAGATCAGGCCGATGCCGGACAGCCACAGGTAGGCGCCGACGCTGTTGGTGATGGCGAAGTTGAGCGCGCCCTGCACCGGGCCGCGTTCCTCGGGGCGGTAGGCGGTCAAGGCGTAGGCCGTCACCCCCATCAGCTCGAACCACACGAACAGGTCGAAGATGTCGCCGGTCAGGCAGAACCCGACCATGCCGGCCAGGAAGACCAGCATGAGGGCGTGGAAGTAGGTCGCGACCCGGTGGAAGTACCGCCAGGAGAAGATCATGGCCACGGTGACCAGCAGCGCGGCCAAGGCGGCCAGCCCGGCGCTGATCGGGTCGACCGCGAAGTCGATCCCGATGGCGATGCCGTGGCGGGGGCGGAAGCCCGCGAACCAGTACACCTCCGGCCGGTGCGCGGTCCGGGTCATGAGCACGGCCAGCAGGACGGTGACGGAGGCCGCGGCGGCGATGGCCACGGTGTCCAGGGCCCGCCGCCGGGTCCGGAACACCGGGGTCAGCGCGCTGATTCCGGCCGCCACCAGCAGCGGGATGACCACGACCAGGGCCAGCAGCTGATCCACGGGTGGCCGTCAGCCCTTGAGCTCGGTGAGCTCTTGCGGGTCCAGGGTGCCGAACCGCTTGTGGGCCTGGATGGCGAAGGCCAGCAGCAGCGCGGTGACCGCGGCCTCCACCACCACATCGGTCAGGGCCAGCGCCTGTACGACCGGGTCGACCGCCGGGGTGTGCACCGGCACGTCGTAGAAGAACGGCGCGACCCCGCCGGTCACGTAGCCGACCGCGAGCAGGAGCACGTAGGTGGAGGACTGCACCACGATCAGGCAGACGATCTGGTGCACCAGGTGCCGGCTGGTGACCACGCCGTACAGGCCGACGGCCAGGATCCAGGCCACCACGATGAACGGGAACACGTGCATCATCGGGTCTCCTGGCGGATCAGCAGGGTCTGCTCCAGCAACTCCCCGACGATCAGCACGAACGCCGCGGCCACCTCGACCCCGACGAAGAAGCTGATCAGGGCGATGGTCCCCGACGAGTCGATCGCGCCGGGGGTGGTCCCCAGGCCCAGGTCGTTGGTCAGGTAGGGCAGGCCGAGGAAGACCGCGCTGAGGCCGACGCAGGCGAACCCGCCCGCGCCCACCGCTTCCACCGTTTCGGTGACGGCCACCGGGCTGACCCGCTTGAACAGCAGGAACTGGCCGGACAGGTAGATGAGGATGAACGCGGTGGCCAGGACCACGCCACCCTGGAACCCGCCGGACGGGGCGGTCTGGGCGTGGGCGGCCAGGTACCAGCCCATGATCACGGCCGGGCCGGTGAAGACCAGGGCCAGCGTCCGGACCGCGTCACTGGTGGGCGGGGCGGCCCGGTCGCGGGCCTCGTCGAGGGCGGACCGTTCCCGTTCCCCGCGCAGGTGGCGGAGCACGGTGCTGACCCCGGCGGCGGCCACGAACAAGATGAACTCCTCGCCCACGGTGTCGAACCCGCGGTACTCGAAGTTGATGGCCGACACCACCGCGGTGGCCTTGGTCTGGCCCACCGCGACCTGGTTGATGATGAACCCGTACGGCCCGGGGTAGGCGCCGAACCCGGGCAGCCCGGTCAGCCCCCACAGGTAGAACGCCACCAGGCCGGCCCCCGCGATCAGGAACACCCAGCGGCGGGTGGCCGGGGTCATTCTTCCTTCTTCCGGATCTTGGCCAGGGCCAGCAGCAACAGCAGGGGCAGGGCCACCGCGCCCACGGTCAGCTCGGACAAGGTGACGTCCGGGGCCTGGAACACCATGAACAGCACGGCCAGCATCAGCCCGTAGCCGCTGAGCACCATGACCTGCCGGACCGGGCGGCGGGTGAGCACCACCGCGGTGGCCCCGGCCGCCACCAGCACCAGCACCACCACCTGCAGTACGTCCATCAGCGGGACCGGCACCGAGTAGGGCGTGGTCACGGCCACGGTGCCGGTCACCGGTCTTGCCCGCTCTGCTGGCGGGCCCGGGCCGCGCGGGCGGTGGCGTGGGTCAGGTAGGGCCCGGAGACCAGGATGAACACCAGCGCGACCAGGCTCTCGCCGGTGTTCTCGGTCAGCCCTGACCGGATGAACACCGCCAGCACGACCAGCACCGGGGCGACCAGCGCGACCGGGGTGACGAAGTGCAGCTTGCGGAACACCCCCGGCATGACCAGCACCCCCACCGCCGAGCCGAGCACGACGGCGCAGGCCAGGCCGAGGCAGATGTCGGCGGCGACGGTCTGGATCACAGCCAGCGCTCCAGGGCCCGGACGAACACCAGCCCGCTGCCGAACAGCAGGATGGCCAGCAGCACCGGCAGCTCGAACAGGGCCGGGCGCTGGAAGCCCTGAGCCAGCAGGATCAGCACCATGACCGCGATCGAGCTGATCACCTCGTAGGCGACCAGCGCCTCCATGGGCCGCCCGCGGACCAGCACGATGCCGCATGGGACCACCGCGGCCAGCATGACGATGGCCGCCACCACGAAACCGGTCACCGCGGCCTCCCTTCGTTCACCACCAGCTGGTGCACGACCATAACGTCGCGCTCCTGGTCGATATCGAGAACCACCGTATTGGGGGCGAGGGAACTGGCCCCGACCAGGAGCACCCGCCGGGTGACCGCCTCGCTGCCCTGGCCCCGGGTCCGGACGGAAAGCTCACGGAAGCCGCTGGACGGTGGCTGACCGTGCGCCAGCTGGCGAGCCAAGGCGCCGAAGATCAGCACGGTGTCGCTCAGCACCTGGCCGGGCAGCCGGTAGGCCCGGGCCAGCCAGCGCAGCCGCACCGAGATCCGGGTCCCGGCCTGGTGCAGGGCCGCCTCGGTCAGCAGCGCGGCCAGCGCGGCCGCCCCGGCCCCGGCGCCCAGCTCGGCCAGGCCGATGGTGTCGTCGACCGCTACCCACAGGCCCATGAGCAGCACCCACCAGGCCAGCCAGCTACCTGCCCGGCGCATCCTTGTCACCCGGCCATCATCGCTTGAGCTGCTCGATCTTGTCCTTGAACAGAGTGGTGGCGATGGCGGCCTTGTGCGGCTGGCCCTTGAGGAACGCCGTGGCGAACTTCTTGGCCTGGTCGTAGGCGACCTTGCCGGGCAGCGGGGGCTCGTTGGGGTCGACGTCGATGTCGACGATGGCGGGGCCGTCGAAGGCCAGGGCGTCCTTGATGGCGGCTTCGACCTTCTTGGGGTCGTCGACCTTGGCCCCGTAACCACCGCAGGCGGTGGCCCAGGCCGCGTAGTCGGCCACCGGGGTCGGGAAGCGGACGCCGTGCTCGGGGTAGCCGAGCACCATCTGCTCCCACAGGATCTGGCCCAGCGAGTTGTTGTTGTTGATGATCACCTTGATCGGCAGGCCGGCCCGGGCCGCGGTCAGGAACTCGGCCATCAGCATGGCGAAGCCGCCGTCGCCGACGTAGGCGATGACCTGGCGGCCCGGGAACGCGTGCTGGATCCCCAGGGCGTAGGGGAGGCCGGGGGCCATGGTGGCCAGGTTGCCGGACAGGTAGAACTGGCGGTCGCCCCGGATCGTCCAGTGCCGGGCGGCCCAGGTCGCGATCGTGCCGCTGTCGCAGGTCAGGATGGCGTCGTCGGCGGCCAGGTCGTCGATGACCCCCATCGGGTACTGCGGGGCGATCGGGCTGCGTTTGCCGTTCTCCAGGTCCGCCATCTCCGAGCGCCACTTGGTCATGTCCTTCTGGTACTTGGCCAGGTGCTTGCGGTCGGACTTGCGGGTCAGCAGCGGGATCAGGGCCTGCAGGCTCTCCTTGGCGTCCCCGATGACCGGCACCTCGGTCGGCATCCGGAGCCCGGCCCGGGTCGGGTCGGCCTCGATCTGGACCACCTTGACCTTCCCGGGCTGGGGCAGGTGCTGGGTGTAGGGGAAGTTGGTGCCGACCATGAACAAGGTGTCGCAGTCCTCGACCAGGTTCTCGCCGGGCCTGGTGCCGAGCAGGCCGATGCCGCCCACCGCGTACTCGGAGTCGTCCGGGATCACCGCCTTGCCGGGCAGGGTCTTGATCACCGGGGCGCCGAGCCGGTCGGCCACGGCCAGGATCTCGGCCCGGGCGTGCAGGGCGCCCGCGCCGGCCAGGATGGCCACCTTCTCCCCGGCGTTGAGGACCGCGGCCGCCGCCTCCAGATCCTCGGTCCGGGCCCGGCCAGGCGGGGGCAGGTAGATCGGGGCCGTCTTGGGCGGGCGCGCCGGGGCCACGTGCTGGTACGGGTCGGCGTCGGCGTCGGCCACCTGGACGTCGTTGGGGAAGCTCAGGTGGGCCACGCCCCGGCGGGCCAGCGCGGTCCGGATGGCGATGTCGACCACGCCCGGCAGCTGGGCCGGGTTGTCGACGACCAGGTTGTACTCGGCCACGTCCATGAACAGCTTGTCGGTGTGGACCTCCTGCTGGTAGCCGGTGCCCAGCACCGAGGTCTCCTGCATGCCGGTGATGGCCAGCACCGGCATGTGGTCCAGCTTGGCGTCGTACAGCCCGTTCAGCAGGTGGATGGCACCCGGCCCGGACGTGGACAGGCAGACCCCGAGCTTGCCGGTGGCCTTGGCGTAGGCGGTGGCCATGAAGGCCGCCGCTTCCTCGTGGTGGACCAGGAAGAACTTGACCTCCGGATGCCGGCGGAGGCCTTCCATGATCCCGTTGATGCCGTCGCCGGGAAGCCCGAAGACGGTGTCCACCCCCCAGTCGGCCAGCCGTTCGATCAGCAGCTCGGATGCGATCTGTGCCATGACTTCTCCTTCGCGTGTGGGGTCAGGCGACCCGGTACTTCTCGGCGTCGGCGGCCCGGAAGTCCAGGCCCAGCCCGGGGCGGTCCCGGGCCGGGCGGATCGCCCCGCCGGCCGGGTCGAGGGTGCCGTCGAAGAACATCGATTCGATCCGGACGTGGTCGTGGAACCACTCCAGGTGGCGGAAGTTCGGGACCGCCGCCGCCGCGTGGGCGTGCAGGTGGGGCGCGCAGTGCCCGGAGACGTCCAGCCCGAACGAGGCGGCCACCGCCGCCGTGCGCAGCCACTCGGTGATGCCGCCGCAGCGGGACACGTCGGCCTGCAGGCAGTCGACCGCGCCCGCCGCGCACATCCGGCGGAAGTAGTACAGGTCCCAGCCGTACTCCCCGGCGGCCACGTCGGGACCGACCGCGTCCCGGACCTCGCGCAGGCCGTCCAGGTCGTCGGAGGAGACCGGCTCCTCGAACCAGCGGACATCGAGGTCAGCGGCGGCGGCCATGACCCGGATGGCCTG
>DASXJM010000414.1:0-4432 GCA_036497405.1 Streptosporangiaceae bacterium
ACGGCGGGGTCTGGCCGTGGCCGGCGTGAAGTTCCGGGGAAGTTCGTCAGCAGCAAGGAGCACCGCCATGGACATCGACGCGAGAGGGCCCAGATTCGCCGCGGTCATCACGGCCGTCGTGCTGGCCCTGGCCCTGGTCACTACCAGCATGTGGCTGCTGCTGGCCCAGACGCTGGTGTTCGCGGTCGGCGCCATCGCCGGGATGCGGTACGCCCCCTACGGGCTCGTCTACCGTTTCCTGATCCGGCCCCGGCTCGGCCCGCCCACCCGCTTCGAGCCGGCCGCGCCCCCGCGGTTCGCGCAGGGCGTGGGGACGGTCTTCGCGGCGGTCGGCGTGATCGGCTACGCCGTCGGGGTCACCGGAATCGGGATCGCATTCACTGCTCTGGCCCTGGCGGCCGCGTTCCTCAACGCGGCGTTTGATTTCTGCCTGGGCTGCCAGATGTATCTGTTCATCCGCCGGATCTGGCCGTCGTCACAGGAAAGCCCGGCGGCCTGATCCATCAAGGAGGTTTTTCGCACATGAGTCGCTCAGACGCCCTCGTGGACGCCGAGTGGGTGGAAGCGCACCTCGGTGACCCTGGGGTGGTCCTGGTCGAGGTCGACGAGGACACCAGCGCCTACGACAAGGGCCACATTCCCAACGCCATCAGGATCGACTGGAAGAAGGACCTGCAGGACCCGGTGCGCCGGGACTTCGTGGACCGGGTCGGCTTCGAGAAGCTCCTGTCCGAGCGCGGCATCTCCAACGACGACACCGTGGTGCTTTACGGCGGTAACAACAACTGGTTCGCGTCCTACGCCTACTGGTACTTCAAGCTGTACGGGCACTCCGATGTGAAGCTGCTCGACGGTGGCCGGAAGAAGTGGGAACTGGAGTCCCGCGAGCTCACCACCGACGTGCCGCAGCGCGCGGCCACCGATTACCAGGCGTCCGAGCAGGACGCCACCCTGCGGGCCAAGCGCGACGAGGTCGTGGCCGCGATCGGCAAGCGCAACCTGGTCGACGTCCGTTCGCCGGACGAGTTCAGCGGCCGGCTGCTGGCCCCGGCCCACCTGCCGCAGGAGCAGGCCCAGCGCGGCGGGCACATCCCCACCGCCAAGAACGTCCCCTGGTCCAAGGCGGCCAACGAGGACGGCACGTTCAAGTCCGACGCCGACCTCACCGAGCTGTACAAGGACGAGGCCGGCCTGGACTTCAACAAGGACACCATCGCCTACTGCCGGATCGGTGAGCGCTCGGCGCACACCTGGTTCGTCCTGCACGAGATCCTGGAGCAGCCGAACGTGAAGAACTACGACGGCTCCTGGACCGAGTACGGCTCGCTGGTAGGCGTCCCGATCGAACTGGGGGACGGGCGATGAGCGACACCAGCCAGGCCGGCGACGGCTGCGGCGCCCCCGCGGGCGGCGTGCCCGTGTCGGCGGCCAGCAACGCGGGCAGCCAGGCCGTGGTCGAGGGCCGCGTGGTCCGCGACAACGCCCCGCTGACCACCGGGTACGCCCGGCTGCTGGGCACCGGCGACGAGTTCGTGGCCGAGGTGCCGCTGGGCGAGGACGGCGGCTTCCGCTTCTTCGCCGCGCCCGGTACCTGGACCCTGCGCGTGCTGGCCCCGGGCGGAGCCCGGGCCGACCGCAGCGTGTCGGCCGAGTACGGCAAGATCACCAAGGTCGAGGTGGCCGTCTGACCCGACGGTGAACCCTGGGCCCGCTCGGCCGGGCCCAGGGGAACGGGCCATCAGCCCCGCCCCGCGGCACCCGCCGCGGGGCGGGGCTTTTGCATGACCGAAATAACCCCTGAATAACGGCATCGGGTCGGCTTACTGGCCCGAAAGTTACGAGCAGGTGACCAGAAATGAAAATTCATTCTTTCTGGCCGGGGACGCCGAAACCACAGCCACTAGCTAGGTCAAGTTAATGGCTCGTTTGCCTTTCATTAACCTCGGGCCTCTTACCTTGAGGCGTCGACATCACGGCCCACACCGGGCATACCGGTGGGCCTTACGTGTCAGGTGAGGTGTTGGACGTCGACCGCTAGCTCATCCTCGGCCGGGAGGTAAACCGGCCGACGCCGTTCTGCCAATTCGTGTGACCGCGCGGGGCAGACGCATGGCCAAAGGCCGTGGTCACACACTCCGCAGTGATTAAAAAGGGGTTCTTTCAATATGCATCGTGTGCGCATCCAGAAGGCCGCTGCGGCCGGTGGTGTCAGCCTGGCCGCGGTGGCCCTGGTGGCGGCCTGCTCATCCTCGGGCGGCGGTTCTGGTGGAGCCAGCAGCAGCGCGTCGGCCAGCAGCAGCAGCGGTGGCGGCAGCAGCGCTCCGGCCAACGTCTCGGGCACGCTGAACGCCAGTGGGTCGACCTTCCAGACCACGTTCCAGCAGGCGGCCATTCAGGCCATCAAGCAGACCGACCCGAACCTGACCGTCAACTACGGCGGCGGCGGCTCCGGCAAGGGCCGCACCGACCTGGCGTCGGGCGTGGTCGACTTCGCCGGCTCGGACTCGCCGATCGGCGCGTCCGACAAGCCGAAGTTCGCGGGCAAGACGATCCTGTACTTCCCGGTCGTCATCGGCCCGATCGGCCTGTCCTACAACCTGTCCGGGGTGAAGAGCCTCAAGCTGGACGGCCCGACCATCGCCAAGATCTTCCAGGCCCAGATCAAGACCTGGAACGACCCGGCCATCAAGGCGCTCAACCCCGGGGTCACCCTGCCCAGCACGGCGATCACCATCGCCCGCCGCTCGGACTCCTCCGGCACGACCCAGAACTTCTCCGAGTTCCTGGTCAAGTCGGCCCCCGGGGTGTGGAAGCTCGGCAGCGACTCCACCATCAGCTGGCCGTCCAACAGCCGCGGTGGCATGGGTAACGGCGGCGTGGACTCGATCGTCAAGAGCACCCCGGGCGCCATCGGCTACGTCGACTTCTCCGACGCCAAGGCGTCCAACCTGTCCATGGCCTCGGTCAAGAACTCGGCCGGCCAGTTCGTGGCCCCGTCGGCGGCGTCGGCCTCGGCCGCCGCGGCCAAGGCCACGGTCGCGGCCGACCTGACCTTCAGCGCCATCTGGGCCCCGGGCGCCAGCTCCTACCCGGTGACCTACCAGTCCTGGGACCTGGTCAACGCGGCCACCAAGAAGGCCGCCGCGGTCAAGGCCTACATCAGCTACCTGCTCGGCGACGGCCAGAAGCTGCTGCCGGAGCTGAACTACGCGCCGCTGCCCGCCAACATCGACGCCAAGGCCAAGGCCCAGCTCAGCGAGATCAAGTAATCCCGCTGAGGGTGAGCCCAGTAAGCAAGCCCAGTTAAGTGAGCACTGTTAAGTGAGCCCGATAGTGAGCACCGTTAAGTGAGCACAGCAACATCGAGCCAGCAGGCCGGACCGGCCAGCGCCCTGGCGGAACGGCGGCCGTTCGGCGACCGCCTGTTCCAGATCCTGGCGCTGACGGCCGGCCTGCTGGTGCTCGCCATCCTGATCCTGATCGCGGTCTCGACCAGCGACCAGGCCTCCAACTGGTTCAGCACCGAGGGCCTGAGCGGCGTCTTCTCCAAGACGTGGGACCCGGCCCACAACAAGTTCGGGTCGCTGGGCTACATCTACGGCACCGCGATCAGCTCGCTGATCGCCATCATCATCTCGGTGCCGCTCAGCCTGGGCATCGCCCTGCTGCTGACCGAGGTCGTGCCCCGCCGCTGGGCCCGGCCGCTGGTGTACCTGGTCGACCTGCTGGCCGTGGTGCCGTCGGTGGTCTGGGGCCTGTGGGGGATTCTGGTCTTCGTGCCGTGGGTGCAGAAGATCTACACCTCGATCGGCTCCGGGGTGAAGGGCATCCCGGTCCTCGACTCCCTGTTCGGGCCGCCCACCCAGGGGGCCTCGTTCTTCACGGCCGGCATGATCCTGGCCTTCATGATCACGCCGATCATCACCTCGCTGTCCCGCGAGGTGATCGCGACCGTCCCGGCCATCGACCGGGAGGGCGCCTACGCGCTGGGGGCCACCCGCTGGGAGATGATCCGGGGCGCGGTCTGGCCGCACAGCCAGGCCGGCATCGTCGGGTCGATCCTGCTCGGGCTGGGCCGGGCCATGGGCGAGACGATCGCGGCCGCGCTGGTCATCGGCTCCTCGGTCCAGATCACGTCGCACCTTTTCGCTCCGGGTGACTCGATGCCGGCGGTCATCGCCAACCAGTTCGGTGAGTCGTCGGGGACCTTCCGCTCGGCGCTGATCGGGCTGGGCGTGCTGCTGTTCGCCCTGACCATCATCATCAACGTCATCGCCCGGGCCGTGGTGACGCGTTCCACCCGGCGCTCGAGGGGGGCCTGATGGCCGCGACGTCACAGCAGCCCACCGTCGACCTGCGGGAGCCGGCCTCCTGGCGCCGGACCAAGAACCAGATCATGACCGTGCTCATGGCCCTGGCCATGGTGATCATC
>DASXJM010000415.1:0-5667 GCA_036497405.1 Streptosporangiaceae bacterium
TCGCGCACGTAGTCGATCTGCCAGCCGGTGGTGAACGGCTCGGAGCTGGTCTGGTTCCAGCATTCGCAGCCGGAGGCCACGAACACGTCCGGCACCTTGGAGGCGTTCAGGTACTTGACCACGGCCAGGTGGGTGGGGGTGCCCAGACCGTCGAAGATCGCGTACACGTTGTCCTGCAGGACCAGCTGGTGCACGACGGTGGCGGTGTTGGTCGGGTCGTACTGGTCGTTCAGGTACTTGTACTTGATCTTCCGGCCGTAGATGCCGCCGTGCGCGTTCACGTACTGGAAGTAGGCGTTGGACGCGGGGGCGATCTCGTCGTAGCCGGGGGCGGCCACACCGGTGAGCGGCTGGTGGCTGCCGATGGTGATCGTGGTCGGGGTGATCCCCGGCGCGGACGCGGTCAGCTTCTTGCTGGACGAGCCGGATCCTCCGCCGGACCCGCCGCCGGAGCCGCCGGAACTGCAGCCCGCGACGACCACGGCCGCAGCCGTGAGCCCGGCCAGGGCCGCGACGCGGACCCTGGATGATCTGTTCATGAGGGGCCTTCTTCCTGGTTTTCGCCGCCCCGCGCCGGACGGCGCAGGGCAGGGAAGGGGATACGCCGGCGCGACAACTCAGTGCCGTCAGACGCGACTGCGTCGCGGCGGGGCGCTGAGGCCGGAGCCGACCCGAACAGACGGCGCAGGCCGCCCTGGATTCCAGCGGGAAAAACCAGCATTACGACGATGAGGACGACACCGTAGGCGGCGATCGGGACACTCGAACTGGCGCCGCTGGACAGGCCGTGACTGGCGCCGACGTTGGTCAGATAGGTGGGCACCAGGACCAGCACGAGGCTGCCCCAGAGGGCACCGGGCAGGGTGCCGAGGCCGCCCAGCACGGCCGCGGTCAGCAGCGCGATGGACAAGGTCAGCGTGTAGGCACCGGGGGCCACGATCCCGGTGACCACGGCCAGCAGTCCGCCGCCGAGCCCGGCGCAGGCCGCGCTGACCACGAAGGCCAGCACCTGCAGCCGGGCCACGTTGAGGCCGGACAGCGCGGCGGCCACCTCGTCGTCGCGGACCGCCCGCCAGCTGCGGCCGACCCGGCTGCGAGCCAGGTTGGCCAGCAGGATCAGGGCGATCAAAGCCGACCCGCAGGTGACCCAGGCCTGCCACCGGGTCGGCGGGAACGTGGCCCCGAGGAAGCCGGGCGCGATGATGGTCACCGGCAGGCCCTGGTCGCCGCCGAAGAAATGCTGGTACTGGTCGGCCACGGTGGGCAGGGCCACGGCCAGCATTAGCGTGGCCCCGGCCAGGTAGGGGCCGCGCAGCCGGGCCGCGGCCGCCCCGAACAGGGCCCCGCCGGCCGCGGCGACGACCACGCTGGTCAGCAGGATCAGCGCCAGCGGCCAGCCCAGATGGGTGAGCAGCAGCGCGGTGGTGTAGCCGCCGATGGCCATGAAGGCGCCGTGACCGATGGAGATCTGACCGCTCAGGCCGATGAGCACGGTCAGCCCGGCCACCGCGACCAGGTACGCGGCCACCTCGGCCAGCTGGAAGTCGCGGTAGGCGGACAGTTGGATGGACAGCAGGACCACGATCGCCGCGAGCACGATCGCCGCGCCCAGGTGGCGGGCCAGGGTCATGGTCACACCCTCCGGGCCGTCGCGCTGGAGAACAGGCCGGTCGGTCTGACCATGAGGACCAGGACCAGCGCGATCAGCCCGTAGACCAGGACCAGGTTGCTGCCCAGGTAGCCGCCGACGTAGCTGAGCACCACGCCGAGCACGACGCCGCCGACCACCGCACCGACCGGGCTGTCCAGGCCGCCGATGACGGCGGCGGTGAAGCCGAGCACGAAGATCGAGTCCATGCTGTTCGGGTAGAGGAAGGTCGACGAGGTGACCAGGACCCCGGCCAGCGCTCCGAACAGCCCGGCCAGGGCCCAGCCCAGGGTCAGCACCCGGCCGATTCTGATCCCGAGCAGCCGGGCCACGGCCGGGGCGAACGCCGCCGCGCGCAGCCGCAGGCCCACCGAGGTGTAGCGGAAGACCAGGGCCAGGATCACCGCCCCGGCCAGCACCGCGGCCGCGGTGAACACGTCGTTGGGCGAGATGCCCAGGCCGACCGAGCCGGCGTGCAGGCCCTTGACCGAGAACGCGGCCGGGAACGACCGGTACTGCCCGCCGTAGATGATCCCGGCCGCGCCCTCCAGCAGGATGAGCAGGCCGATGGTGACGATCACCGCGTTCAGCGGGGGCTTGTTCTCGGTGGGCCGGACCACCACGTACTCCAGGACCGAGCCGAGCACCAGCCCGGCCGCCAGCGCCACCGCGAACCCGGCCCAGTAGTTGCCGGTGTCCTTGATCACCAGCCAGGCAATGTAGGTGGTGAACATGGCCATGCCGCCCTGGGAGTAGTTCAAGATCCGGGTGCCCCGCCAGATCAGCACCAGCGACAGGGCGATCGCGGCGTAGATCATGCCGGTCGCGATCCCGCCGAGAGTGAACTCCAGGAACTCCTGCATCAGCCCGCCTTCCTAAAACCCGAGGTAGTGGCGCCGCAGCGCGACGTCGGCGGACAGGGTGCTGGCGTCGTCGGCGGCGACGACCTTGCCCAGGTTGAGCACCAGTCCGCGATCGGCGATGGCCAGGGCGCTGCGGGCGTTCTGCTCGACCAGCAGAACGGTCAGGCCGGTGTCGTCCCGTAGCCGCCGGACCAGGTCCATGACCTGGGTGACCATGCGCGGGGCCAGCCCCAGCGAAGGCTCGTCCAGCAGCAGTATCCGGGGCGCGGCCATGAGGGCCCGGGCGATGACCAGGATCTGCCGCTCGCCGCCGGACAGCGTGCCGGCCTGGCGCCGCTTCCGCTCGGCCAGCAGCGGAAAGCGCTGGTAGGCGTCGGTCAGGGCGGCGGCCCGGGCCGAGCCGCGCCGGATCAGGCCGCCCAGCCGCAGGTTCTCCTCGATGGTGAGCTCGGTGACCACGCCCTGGCCCTCGGGCACGTGGGCCACGCCGGCCCGGGTGATGGCCTCGGGGTGGCGGCGGGCCAGGTCCGAGCCGTCGATCAGGATCCGGCCCTGGCGGGGCCGGACCAGCCCGCTGATCGTCCGCAGCAGGGTGGTCTTGCCGGCCCCGTTCGCGCCCAGGACCGCGGTGATGGTGCCGGGCTTGGCGGCCAGCGACACCGCCTCCAGCACGGTGACCTGGCCGTAGCCGGCCACGAGGTCCTCGATGGCCAGGGCGGCCGCGTCAGTCATCGCCTGTCCTCCCCCGCCTCCGGGGTCCCGGCGTCCGGGGTCCCGGGATCGGTGGTGTCGTCGGCACCCAGGTAGGCGGCGGTCACGGCCGGGTTGACCTGGATCTCGGCGGGCGGCCCGCTGGCGATCAGCTTGCCGAAGTCCAGCACGTGGATCGTGTCGCAGACCGACATGACCAGGTCCATCCGGTGCTCGATGACCACCACCCCGGCCTCGGTGGTCAGGTCTCTGATCAGGTCGCCCAGTTCGGGCAGTTCGTTCTCGGGCAGGCCGCTGGCGGGTTCGTCGAGCAGGATCAGCCGGGGCTGGGCGGCCAGCGCGCGGGCCAGGGCCACCCGCTTACGCAGTCCGTAGGACAGCGTGTCCGGCTTCCGGTCGGCCTGGTCGGCCACGCCCAGCCGGTCCAGCGCGTCCATGGCCCGCTGGCGCAGCCGTCGTTCGTCCCGGTCCGAGCGGGGCAGCCCGAACAGCGCGGACCAGACGCCGGCCCGGGCCCCGGGGGTGGCGCCGATCATGACGTTCTCGGCCACGGTCAGGCCCGCGAACAGCCCGACGCCCTGCAGGGTGCGGGCGATCCCGAGGCCGGCCAGCCGGTGGGTCCCGAGCCCGTTGAGGACGTGCCCGTCGAAGCTGACCGTCCCCGACTGCGGCCGGACGAAGCCGCAGGCGGTGTTGAGCAGAGTGGTCTTGCCCGCCCCATTGGGGCCGATGATGCCGGTGATCTGGCGGGGCGCCGCGGTCAGGGAAACCCCATCCAGCGCGGTCAGGCCGCCGAACCGAACGGTGATGTCACGGATGGCCAATGAACCATCGTTCATTAGTCCTGCCCTTGCTCCGGACCGCTTCATTGCGGTTCGATGAACCGATATTCATTGCTCGGTTCGGGCATGGCAAGACCTAGCCGACCGTCGTCACCAAACCGATACCAGCCGGTCAGATGGTGCGCACAGGCTCACACCGGACGCCAGTTTCCAGCGCTTTCCGGCCTCTACGCAGGGGGATTCGGGGTGCCCGCCCGGGTCGGCGGCGGGGGCAGGTAGCCGTCGCGGACCAGCCGCTGGGCCCCGGCCGCGTAGACGGCCGGATCGTCCGGGGCCACCGTGGCCAGCCCGTCGACGTAGCGGTTGAACAGACTGAACATGGCCGCGATGAGGACCGTGTCATGGATCTCGAGATCGGTGGCGCCGGCGGCCCGGGCCGCCGCCACCTCGGCCGTGGTCACGTCGTGCCCGCTGCGCCGGGTCGAGGCCGCGATGGCCAGCAGGGCCTTGAGCTTCCCGGACACGGGCGCCGCACCGGGATCGGCGCGCACCTGGTCCACCAGCTCCATGCCGCCCGGCAGCTGCGCGGCCGCGGTGGCCGCGTGGGATGACGAGCAGTACCGGCATTCGTTCAGCGTGGACACGTAGGCCCCGATCAGCTCCCGCTCGCCGCGGGTCAGCGTGCTCGGCCCGCGCAGCAGGACGTCGGCCAGCTCACCGAGGGCGCGGCCGGTTTCGGGGCGGTACTGGAGCAGGCCCCGGATGCCGGGCTGGTCCGAATTGAGCTCGATGTGCGGCATGTTCCCAGCCAAGCACGGGGCCGGGGAGCGTAAAGCTCAGGGGCGGCTGAGCAGGAGAATCTGGCTCTCGAGCTGGCCGTTGTGGAGCAGGTGGCCGATGCGGGCGCTCTGGTCCTCGGCGGTGCCCCAAGCCGGGTCCTGGTCGTGGCGGCGCTGCAGCTCGGACTCGACCGTGTCCAGCCGCTGCTTCCACTGGGGCGGGTGGGACGGCAGGGCGCTGGTGGCCTGGCGATCCAGGACGGCCAGGCCGGCCTGGGCGAGCTGAGCGTCCAGGTCGGCCACGGTGGGGAAATGGTTGCCCTCGGGCGGGTCGTCCAGGCGCGGCCCGCAGGCCAGCAGGACCAGCAGCCCGATCCGGCCGCCGGGCCGGACCACCCGGCGCAGCTCGCGCAGGACCTGGGACTGGGCGGCCGAGCCGGGCATCGTGCACAGCACGCCCAGGCACCAGGCCACCGCGACCGAGCCGTCCGCGAACGGCAGCCGGGTCGCGTCGCCCTGGAAGGTCGGGAAGCCGAACAGGCGCCGGGCCGCCCGGCAGGCCTCGGGCTCGGGCTCGAGCAGCACCGGCCGCACATTGGCCTGCTCGGCGGCGTAGGCGGCGGGGCCGCCCAGGCCCGCGCCCACGTCGATCAGGGTGTCACCCGGGTCGGGGGCGAGCCCGGTCAGCAGCCAGTCCAAGGCGGCGGGCTGGCCACTGCCCCGGCAGGCGGCCGGGATGCGGTAGTCCCGGCCCAGGTCCAGGGCGGCCTGAGCCGTCCATTCGGCCACGGTGTCGAACTCGGCCTCCATGGCCCCGGAGTCATGGCTGGTCATGGCGCGCCACTGCCCGGATCCGGGTCGCGCAATCCGCCTTGACCCCGGCC
>DASXJM010000416.1:0-28359 GCA_036497405.1 Streptosporangiaceae bacterium
GCCGTACGGCCCGCCGGTACAGCAGCCAGCACACCACCACCGCGGCGGCCAGGCCGATGCCCGCCCCGATCAGCGGGGCCACCGTCGAGGCCGACGCCTTGACCGCGGTCCAGATGAACAGGGTGGTTTCCAGGCCCTCCCGGCTGACCGCGAAGAACGCGGTCAGGGTCAGGGCTCCCGCCCCCAGCGACAGGGCCCGGGCCACGTCCCCGCGCAGCTGAGAGGACAGGGTGCGGGCGGTGCGGCGCATCCAGAACACCATCGCGGTCACCAGCCCGACCGCCAGCAGGCTGAGCACCCCGCCCACCGCCTGCTGAGGCCGGGAGGACAGGGCGTCGGTGGAGTAGGTCAGCACCGCCGCGAAGCTGCCCGCCAGCGTTACCGCGCCCACCACCCCGAGCCAGACCGGGGCGGTGGACCCGCGGTTGGCCTTGGTCACGGCGGCGAGCAGGATGCTGACGACCAGGCCCGCCTCGAGACCCTCGCGCAGCCCGATCAGCAGGTTGGGAACCGCATCAGCCCATTGCACCCGAATTAAGGTAAGGCATACCTAATCAGGTTGCAACTACACTTTTCGTAGTAGCGGGGTCTGGGCCAGTTCGACCACGGCGTGCAGGTCGAAGGCGGCGTCCAGGGCGGCCACGCCGGACACCAGCACCACGGCCGCGGCCGCCGCGACCAGCAGCGGGCTCATCGAGGGCGCCGGGGCCAGCAGGGCCGCGACCCGGCGCGGCACCGGGCCCAGACCACGCCCGCCGGTCAGCCGGCGGACCGGGTTCAGGAGCGGCCCGGTGATCCCGGTCGCGACCGCGGGCACGCGGGGCCGGCCCGGCGAAGTGGCCGGGCGGGACGAGGCCAGCGCGGCCTTGCCGACGGCCCGGGCCGCCAGCCGCCGGTCCCCGCAGTGCCCGGCCGCGGTCTCATCGGCCCAGCGTTCCACGGTGTAGGCGACCGCGGCGGCCACCGGGCGCAGCAGCGGGTTGGCCGCGGCCGCGAAGTGGCTGAGCGCGGTGAACAAATAGTGATGGTTGGCGGCGTGGGCCCGCTCGTGGGCCAGCAGCACGTCGCGCTCGGCCGGGCCCAGCGCGTCCATCATGCCCGCCGTGACCACGATCCGGCCCGGCCAGCCGGGCACGGTGTAGGCGTCGGCGGCACCGTCCGGCACCACCACCACCTGGCCCGATCCGGGCAGGCAGCGGGCCTGCCGGGCCGCCCGGACCAGGGCCCGCGACCGCCGCCAGCCCGTACGGGCCGCGGCCAGGGCCACCGCCACCAGCAGCACCGTGGCCACCAGCGCGGCCGACAGCGAGGCGGGATCCTCGCGCCGGATCACCGCCGCCGACAGGTGGCCCAGCGAGGCCACCAGCGGGATGCGCAGCACGGCGGTCAGGGCCAGGAACCCGAGCACGGCGGTGCTGAGCGCGGCCAGGGCCACGGCCGCGCCGGTCAGCAGCCAGGTCGCCACCTGCGGCGGCAGCCGGGTCGCCAGCGGCCACGCGCCCGCGGCCGCGCACAGCGGCAGCAGCAGCGGAACGTAGACGACCAGGTCCATCAGCCCGCTCCGTCCGGGCCCAGCATGCGCCGAAGGGCCTGCTCGTCCTCGTCGGACAGGTTGGACACGAACCGGGCCAGCACGGCTTCCCGGTCGGCTTCGGCCGCCAGCACGCTGGCCATCTGCCGGGCGGCCAGCCCGGGCTCGTCGGCCACCGGCGAGTACCGGAAGGCGCGGCCGGCCCGCTCCCGGTCCAGCACCCCCTTGGCGTGCAGCCGGGACAAGATCGTGACCACGGTGGTGTAGGCCAGGTCGCCGCCGACCCGCTCGCGCACGTCGGCCGGGGACAGCGGCTCCCCCGCCGCCTGCAGGATGCCGAGCACCTCGCCCGCCAGCTCCCCGGCGCCGCGCCGATCACTCATCCCCGGTCGCCTTCCGTCGAGGGTCGCGTGCATTAGCATCTACAATCATGTAGAAGTTCTACAGGACAGTAGATTCTGCTTTCTGAGGATAGGCGATGCAGCACTTCATTGCGACTTACGGCTACCTGGCCGTGTTCCTCCTGATGGTGGCCGAGTCGGCCTGCATCCCGGTGCCATCCGAGCTGATCATGCCGCTGGGCGGGGCGCTCGCGGCCGGGGCCGTGGCCGGTCACCGGCTGAGCCTGACCCTGGTCATCGTGGCCGGGGTGGCCGGCAACGTGATCGGCAGCTACGTGGCCTGGGCGGTGGGCCGCTGGGGCGGCCAGGCCGTGCTGCGCCGGTGGGGCGGCCGGCTGTGGCTGAGCGAGCATCACCTGGAGGTGGCCAACCGGTGGTTCGGCCGGTACGGGCCCCGGGCCGTGCTCATCGGCCGGCTGCTGCCGGTGGTGCGCACGTTCATTTCGCTGCCCGCCGGCGTCGCCGGGATGCGCCCGCTCCGGTTCGGGGTCTACACCACGATCGGCTGCATCCCCTGGACGGCCGCGCTGGCGGGCGCCGGCTACGCGGTCGGGGCCAGCTGGCAGCAGATCCCGAACGCCTTCCACGCGGTGACCTACGTGGTGGCCGCGATCGTGGTCGTGGCCCTGGCTATCGGCGTCTGGATCTTCGTGGCCCGGGCCCGGCGCGCGAACCACCCGCCCCGGCACGCCAGCGAGACCGGCGACCGGCCCGCCAGCGAGTCCCAGAGGAGTGCGCCATGACGCCCATCCACCAGCTGACCTACCTGCAGGCCGTGGTGATCGGGCTCATCCAGGGCATCACCGAGCTGTTCCCCGTCTCCAGCCTGGGCCATACCGTGCTCATCCCGTCCTGGCTGGGCGGCAGCTGGGGCGCTCTGGTCCGGGAGGAGAGCCGGCCCGAGAGCCCGTACCTGGCCTTCGTGGTCGGCCTGCACCTGGCCACCGCGATCGTGCTGCTCGGCGTGTACGGCCGGACCTGGATCCGGGTCATCCGCGGGTTCGTCACCAGCATCACCCGGCGCGAGGTCCGGTCCGCCGACCAGAAGCTGGCCTGGCTGATCGTGGTGGCCACGATCCCGGTCGGGCTGGCCGGCCTGGTGCTGGAGCACCCGTTCCGGGTGCTGTTCGCCAAGCCGCTGGCGGCCGCGATCTTCCTGATGATCAACGGGGGCATCCTGCTCGGCGGCGAACTGCTGCGCCGCCGCGAGCTGCGGCAGCCCGACGTGGCCGGCATCTCGCCCCGCCAGGAGGCCCTGGTGGGCTCGCCGCGGCCGGTGAACGTGCCCGGGCCGGCCCCGGAGCCGGCTGAGCAGCTGGTGCTCAGCGACCGGGACACCATGCTGGACGAGGCATCCAAGCAGCGACTGGCCGGCCTCGGGATCTGGAACGCGCTCTGGATCGGGGCCTCGCAGATCCTGGCCCTGTTCGCGGGCATCAGCCGCGAGGGCGTGACCATGGTCGGCGGCCTGACCCGCGGGCTCAACCACGAGGACGCCATGCGGTTCTCGTTCCTGCTGTCCACCCCGGTCATCCTGGCGGCCGGCATCCTCAAGATCAGCGACCTGACCGGCTCGCTCGGGGCCGGGGTCCGCGGCCAGATCATCGCGGGCAGCATCGCGGCCGCGGCCACCTCCCTGTTCGCGGTGCTGTTCCTGGCCCGCTGGTTCCGCACCCGGACCCTGGTCCCGTTCGCCGTCTACTGCCTGCTGGCCGGCCTGGTCAGCGTGATTCGCTTCGGGCTGTTCTAATGGCGCCGCCCGAGCCGGCCGCGGCCGGGGCCGACGAGGTCGTCGTCATCGAGCAGGCCTTGCACACCCTGGCCCGGCGGCTCATGCAGGGCCGGCTGCACGAGTACTTCGCCCGGCGGGCCGGAGTCGACCTCGACCAGGCCGGCCTGGCCGTGCTGTATGTCCTGGGGGCGCCGGGCACCAGCCTGCGCGTCACCGAGCTGGCCACCCGGCTGGGCATCGACACCCCGGCGGTCACCCGCAAGGCCCAGCAGCTGGAACGGCAGGGCCTGGTCAGCCGGGGCCGGGACGAGTCCGACGCCCGGGCGTCCCTGATCTGCCTCACTCCCGCGGGCCAGCGGGCGCTCCGCTGCTTCCTGGACGTGCGCCACCAGTGGTTCACGGCCGTGCTGGCCGCCTGGCCGGACGAGGACCGCCGCGAGTTCGCCCGCCTGGCGGCCCGCTTCACCGCCAGCAGCTGCGAGCACCTGGACCAGCTGAGGCTCTGACCCGGGCCGGGGCTCAACCCGTGCTGGTCACGGGTTATGCCAGCCAGGCCCGGGTAGCGCCCGCGCATGACAAGCAACCGCAACACATTCATCCGGTCCCTGCACGACCTCGGCGGCGCGGCCTGGTTCGGGGGCAGCCTGATGGGCGCCATCGGCGTCAACGGCGGCTCCCGGAACGTCAAGGACCCAGCCGAACGAGCCACGGTCGCATCGGCCGGGTGGGCCCGCTGGGCCCCGATCTCCGCCGCGGCCATCGGCGCCCACGCCATCGGCTCGATCGGCATCTTCCTGGCCAACCGGGACCGGGTCCGTGACCAGAAAGGAGCCACCGCCAACTCGGTGATCAAGTCGGTCCTCACCGTCGCCGCCGTCGGCACCACCGTCTACAGCGGCATCCTCGGCGCCAAGATCGCCGCCGAAGGCGGCTCCGAACCGGTCGAAGGCGGGACCGTGCCGTCGGCCAGCACCCCGGACACCGTGGCCCAGCTGCAGCAGCAACAGCGGATCCTGCAGTGGCTGACCCCGGCCCTGACCGGCGGCATCATCATCCTCGGCGCTCAGCAGGGCGAGCAGCAGCGCGCCTCGGAACAGCTCCGGACCCGCGGCTGGTCCGTCCTGAAGGGGGCCGTCAGCCAGGCGCCGAAGCTCGCGGCCTGACGGCCGGGCCGAGCCATCAGCCTCGCCTCGCGGGGAAATCGACGGTGACGGTCAGGCCGCCGCCGGGGGTGCTGGAGAGCGTGGCCGTGCCCGCGTTGGCGGTGGCCAGCCGGTCGACGATGGCCAGCCCGAGCCCGGTCCCCCCGGTGGTACCGCCGCCGGTGGCGAAACGGCGGAACGCGGCCTGCTGCTGCTGGGCGGTCAGGCCGGGGCCGTTGTCCCGGACCGTGAGCCGGGCCCGCGCTCCGGCCGTGCCGGTGGTGACCGTGATCGTGCCGCCCGGCTTCAGCGCGTCGATCGCGTTGGCCAGCAGGTTGTCCAGGATCTGCTCCAGGTGGTCCTCGCCCAGCCAGGCCGGGACCGGGCCGCCGGTCATGCCGGCGAGCTCGATCCCGCGTTCCTCGGCGGCAGGCAGCCAGATGCCGACCCGGGCCCGGGCTATCGCGGTCAGGTCCAGCGGTCCGGCCGGGACCGGGTGGTGCTCGGCCCGGGCCACCGCGAGCAGGCCGTTGGTCATCCGGGCCAGCCGGGCGATCTCCTCCTGGGCCCCGGCCAGCTCGGCGGCGGTGGTCTCGTCGGCCTCCTGGGCCAGCAGGTCCAGCCGCAGCCGGAGCGCGGCCAGCGGCGTGCGGACCTGGTGCGACACGTCGGCCAGTAGCGCCTGGTTGCCGTGCACCAGCGACTCGATGCGGGTGGCCATGGTGTCGAACGCGGCCGACAGGTTCTGCGCCTCGGGCGGCCCGGTGCGGACCAGGGTCCGGGTGCCCAGTTCGCCCGCCCCGAGCTGGTGGGCGGCCGTGGCCAGCGTGGTGATCGGGCGGCTGAGCCAGCGGGCCAGGCCGATCGCCACCAGCGCCGCCGCGGCCAGGCCCGCCGTCGCCATTCCGCCGATGAGCGACCACAGGACCAGGACCCGGTGATCGAGGCCGCTGGTGGACCGGGCCAGGACGACGGTGCCCACCGACCCGGAACCGCCGTCCGGCAGCACGGGCGCTCGCACGACCAGGCGGTCCGGAGGATGGCCGGCGGGTGCGGTGGCGGTCCTGGCCACCAGCCGGCCCGTTGCGTCGTACACGGCCAGCTGATCGCCCTGCCGGCCCATGCCGCGAATGGACCGGGCCAGGGCGGTTCCGTGCGCATGATCAGCCAGAGGCTCCTCGGCCACATTGGCCACCGTGGTCGCCGCGGTGGCCGTGCTGGCCTGGAAGTCCCGGCGGTCCTGCGCCGACACCAGCAGGCCGAGCGGGATCACGACCACCGCCAGCAGGCCGATGATCAGGGCCAGTACGGCCAGGGCGATGCGCCGGGCCACTAGACGTCGCCGAGCCGGAAGCCCCGGCCGTACACGGTCTCGATCAGGCCCGGCACCCCGAGCTTGCGCCGCAGCGAGGTCATGTGCACGTCCAGGACCTTGGTCGGCCCGTACCAGTTGGCGTCCCAGGCCGTCTCCAGGATGTCCTGCCGGGTCTGGGCCCGGCCCGGGTCGGTGGCCAGGCACTCCAGGATGTCGAATTCCTTGGGGGTGAGCGCCACTTCCGCTCCGCCGACCAGCACCCGGCGGGCCCGCAGGTCCACCGTGAGCGGGCCGTGCCGGATCACGTCGCCCTCGGGGTGGATACGGCGCAGCACGGCCCGGATCCTGGCCAGCAGCTCGTTCACGCCGAACGGCTTGACCAGGTAATCGTCGGCGCCGGCGTCCAGCGCGCTGACCCGGTCCGACTCCTCGCCGTAGGCGGTGACCACGATGATCGCCGCCTGCGACCGCTGCCGGAGCTGCCGGCAGACCTGCACCCCGTCGGTGTCGGGCAGCCCGAGATCGAGCAGGATCACGTCCGGGTGGCCGCGGTTCAGGGCCGCGCCGCCGGTGGCGACCTGGTCGACGGCGTAGCCGCCCCGCGTCAGCACCCGGACCAGCTGGGCCGCCACCCCGGGATCGTCCTCGACCACCAGCACCTTGGTGGTCCCGGGTTCGGCGCCGGGGCGGGTGCCAGCAGGGACGGTCATGCGTTCAAAGATAGTTGAAACTACACAGTTTGTAGTAATTTACCTGGCGATCCGGCCGCCCCCGGCCGGGGCCGGCCCGGGCTAGCGGCGGAGGCGGCGCCAGAGCGGGCGCGGGACCAGCCGCATGGCCGTGGCCAGCAGCTTCAGCGGCCATGGTACCCAGACCGTGCGGCGGCCACGGCCGAGCGCGGCGGCCACGGCCAGGCCGACGGCGGCGGGGGTGGTGGCCAAGGGGGCGGGACTCATGCCCGCGGTCATGCGGCCGGTGACGAACCCGGGCCGGACCAGCAGGACCCGCACGCCGCGGCCGCTCAGGGCGTCGGCCAGGCCGTGGGCGAACGCGTCCAGGCCGGCCTTGGCCGCCCCGTAGACCAGGTTGGCCCGGCGGGGCCGGACCGCGGCGACCGACGACAGCACCACGATCGTGCCGTGGCCCTGGACCGCCAGCTGGCTGGCGCAGGCCAGCAGGGTGGTCACGTGACCGGTGAGGTTGGTGCCGATCAGCGTGGCGGCGCGGCCGGGGTCCTGGTCCAGCTCCGGCTGCGGGATCAGCACCCCGGCCGCCGAGATGACCAGGTCCACCGGTCCCCCGCCGAACACGTCCTTCATCAACGCATCGTGGGCGCCGAACGTCAGCGCGTCGTAGGGCACCGCCCGCACCTGGTAGGGCAGCGTGGTCCCGGCCCGGGCCAGCCCGTCCAGGTCCCGCCCGGCTAGCAGCACCTCGGTATCGGCCGGCCAGGCCAGGGCGGCCAGGATGGCCAGGCCGATCTCGCTGGTGCCCCCGAGCAGCAGCACCCGCCGCGGCCGGACGGCGCCGCCGGGGTTCAGCACGGTGCTGCTCAGCACAGGTCCAGCCGCCGTCCCAGGTCGGAGCAGAACACCCGGCGCGGGTCCAGTTGCTCCCGGGCCGCCCGCCACGGGCCGAGCGAACGGTACATGGCCGCGAACGTGTCCGGCCGCAGCCGGGCGTCCTTGGCCAGGTAGATCCGGCCGCCGAGCTCGGCCACCCGCCGGTCCAGGTGGTCGAGCACCATCCCCAGCCCCCGCTTCCCGGCCGGGCAGTCCACCGCCAGCGACCAGCCGGGGCCGGGGAAGGACAGGTAGTTGCCGCTGGCCGGGCCGAAGCGCTTGAGCGTGCCCAGGAACGGCGCGGCGTGGTGCCGGCGCAGGGTGGTCAGTACCTCGGCGATGAGCTGGCCGGCGTCGGCCGGGACCACGAACTGGTACTGCAGGAAACCGCGCGGGCCCAGGGACCGGTTCCACTGCGCCACCGCGTCCAGGCGGTGGAAGTACCGGTGCAGCGGGACCAGTCCGGTGAGTTCGGCGGGGGCGGTGCGGTACCAGATGCCGTTGAACGCGCGCGCGGTGGCCGGGGTGAACGGGCAGAACGGCAAGGCCGGAGCCTTTGGCGCGCGCCCTGGCCGGTAGGCCAGGCCGTCGGTGTCGGCGGGACCGGGGCCAGCCAGGTGGTCACCAGTGTCGAGGACACCGCGGCCGAGGGCCCGGCCTCCGCCCGAGGGGTCGATCCAGGCCACCGCGTACCGGCTGGTGGCCGTGTCCATCGCGGCCAGCAGCGTGTCCAGGTCGGGCAGCCGGGTGGAGGTGACCTGCAGGGCGGTGCCGGTGATCCGCAGCAGGCGCAGCTTGACCCCGAGGATCACCCCGGTCAGCCCCATCCCCCCGACGGTGGCGCGGAACGCCCCGGCTTCCCCGCCGGGGGTGATGAGGTGCCGCTTGCCTTCGCCGTCGAGCAGGTCGATCTCATCGATCCAGGCCGAGATGGACCCGTCGGTGTGCTGGTTCTTGCCGTGCACGTCGGCGGCGACGGCACCGCCCATGGTCAAGTGGCGGGTGCCGGGCAGCACCGGGGGCAGCAGCCCGTGCGGGACCACCCGCTCCAGCAGCTCGGTGAACGTGGTGGAGGCGCTGACCCGGGCCGTGGCCGCGGCCGGGTCCACGTCGACTGCGGGCGGGGTCACCGGCTGCAGGATGTAGCCGCCGGCGTTCTGGGCGGCGTCGCCGTAGCTGCGGCCCGCGCCGCGGGCCAGCAGGCCCCGGGCGGGCTGAGCCGCGATGATCTCCTGTAGCTGGGTCACGTCCCCGGGGGCGGTGACGAACGCCCGGCTCGGCGCGGTCCGCCCCCACCCGGTCAGAACCTGATCAGCCCCGTCCAGCCTGGTCATCGCAGCAACCCCGCGCAGAACATCAGCAGCCAGATCATTTCGAAGGTCACCATGCTCGGGTCCCGGGTCAGCAGATCTTCCACGGACCGGGTGGTCGGCTGGGCGGTGAGCCGGTCGAACCGGGCCAGGGCCAGGCTCAGCGGCGCCGCGCTGGCCAGGTGCCAGCCGCACAGCCAGGCGCCGTGTTCCCCGGCCGCCCACAGCAGATAGGTGACGATCATGGCCGTCGCGGTGAGCCGCTGGGCCAGCCGCAGGGCGGCGGGCCGGTACCTGCGCATGGCGGGCCGGTGCCGGGCGGCCGCGGTACCCAGCGCGGTCAGCTCGGTGAACCGTTTGGCCGTGGCCACCAGCAGTGCCCCCAGGCTGCACACCAGCAGGAACCAGGCCGACGGGATCACGTGGGTGGCGGCGGCCCCGCCCAATACCCGGAGCATGAACCCGGAGGCCACGAAGACCAGCTCCAGCACGGGGACGTGCTTGAGCACCAGGCAGTACAGCAGGGAAAGGAGCAGGTAACCGGCGGTGATGAAGGCCAGCAGCGGTATCCGGAACACGGGGCCGGCCGCCACCGCCAGGGCCGCGCAGACCACCGCCATCAGCAGCGCCTGGGAACCGCGGATCTGGCCGGCCGCGATCGGGCGGTGCCGCTTGACCGGATGCGCCCGGTCCCGGTCCGCGTCCAGGACGTCGTTGATCAGGTAAACGGCCACCGAGGCGGCGGTGAACGCGATCGCCGCCACCAGCGCGTAGGCGGGCCCATCGTCGCGGCCGAGCGAATCGCCGGCCAGCGGGGCCGCGAACACCAGCAGGTTCTTCGGCCACTGCCGCGGGCGAGTGGCTTGGAGCAGCGCCAGGGGCCAGTCCAGCCAGCGGGCCAGCCAGGCTGGCAGCCAGCCCGGCCGGGCGCGGGCCGGGGAGAACGGCGCGGTCACCGGGCGAAGACCGCGGTGAAGTCGCGGCTGTTGACGGAGTAGTACCGGTTCGCGGGCGGCTGCTGGGTCGGCAGCAGGTTCACCGGCGTGGGGTCGGCCGTGCTCGGGACCGGCCGGTAGTACATGTAGGACATCCAGGCCGGATTGATGTCGAGCTGCATGGCCCGGACCGCCCCGGCCCGCTGCAGCAACCCGGCCAGGGTCCGCACCGACAACGCCGGGCCGTAGGCGTAGATCAGCCGGCCGTCCCGGGTGACGCCGAGTCCGGACCGCCAGACGTAGTAGCCGCCACCGAGGGTGGCCCCCCACTGGCTCTGCACGTTCCGGTCGACCGCGGCCGGGATCGCGCCCTGGTCGACGATCAGCCGCAGGTTCTGCCGGACCCCCACCACCTGTGCGGTCATCCGCACGTCGCGGCCCCAGGCCCCGACGGCCACGTGGCCGTCGCGGTAGTAGACCACCGACGCGGCGCCGGCGGTGAGCGTGCCCCGGGTGATGCCGTTCAGGTAGAAGCCCCCGCCGGCCTGGTTGATCTTGAAGCCGCCGTTGAACGTGGCCAGCAGTCCCTGGCGGGACCCGGACGGCAGGTACGGGGCGTAGCCCCAGTTGGCCGGCCCGGGGTCTTCGCTGCCCGGCCGTAGCTGGAAGCGGAGCCGCCGCGGGTCCATGGAGGCCAGGCCAGCCACGTAGGAGGTGTGCACGCGGTCCGGCCGCAGGTAGGTGCCATAGATGGCGGGCACGCCGTGCACGCTGGCCACCACCCGCCACTGGCCTTCGCCGGGCAGCGGGACCCCGGCCGGAGAGGCCAGCCGGGCCGGGACGTCCGTGGTCACCGGATGGGCGGACGCCCCGGCCCGGGGCTTGGTGCCGGGGCCGGCTGCGCCCGCCCGGCCCGAAGGAGCGGTCAGTGAGAACTGGGGCTTGCCGCCCACCTTGGGCGGGTTGTAGGAGATCCATTCACCGAAGGTCACGACCGGGCCCAGATAGTGGTCGCGGGCCCACTCGGCCAGCCGGGCCGACATCCCGGTGTTACCGGGTGCGGTCACGGCCTGGCCCACCGAGAAGGCCACCCAGCACAAGCAGGCAGCCAGGATCGCGGCCACCGCCTGCACACTGCGGTGGGCCCGCAGGCGTCGCCACCGCCCCGGACGACGGCCCGGCCGCCGGCCTGGACGATGGTCGCTGGGCAGACGCTGGGGCTGACGATGATGCCCGCGCCGGGTGGTGGCCGTCACGAGGCCTGGATGCTCGGTGGCTGTGCCATACCCTCCAGCCTGCGAAGTTCGGATCAAGGGACCGGTTCACGAGCGGTTCAGAACCAGCAAAGATCGGCAGAATCTGTAGAGGCGGCATCGGGCCGCTGTCAAAAATGGAATGCCGTTCTAGAATGGATGGGTGCCGCAGTGGGTGTAGCCGGGACTGGAGTGCCATCGATGAAGGCCGCGCGCTGGGTCGACGTGGGCCGGGTGGTCTGCGTGGAGGTGCCGCGGCCGTCGCCGTCCGACGGGGAGATCCTGATCCGGACCGCCTACACCTCGATCTGCGGGTCCGACCTGCACAGCGTGTTCGGTGGCGCTCCCCCGCCGGGTGTGGCGGCCGGGCATCCCGGGCACGAGAGCGTGGGCGAGGTGGTCGAGTCGCGCTGCCCCGGCTTCCAACCGGGTGACCGCGTACTGACCGTCCCGCACTTCGTCGATGGGCGCTGCATGGCCGAGTACCAGACCCTGCCGGGAGCGTTCTGTATCCGGCTCACGGGCCAGGCGCCGCTCAGCCAGCTGCTGATGGCCCAGCAGCTCGGCACGGTCATCTACGCCCTGCGTTACCGTCCGCTCGACCTGGTCGGGCGCGATGTCGCGGTCATCGGCCAGGGTTCGGCGGGCGCGTTCTTCACCTTCCTGCTCAAGCGGGCCGGAGCGGCCCGGGTCTTCGTGTCCGACAAGTCGCCGGCCCGGCTGGCCTACGCCCGGCAGCTCGGCGCCGACCTGACCGTGCTGGCCGGACCGGAAGATGCCAGCGAGGATGACTTCCGGTCGGCGGTGCTGGCGGCCACCGGGGGGCACGGGGCCGACCTGGTGGTGGAGGCGGTCGGCAGCCGGGAGACGTTCCCGCTGAGCCTGGAGCTGGCCGCGGCCCGGGCCACCGTGCTCTGGTTCGGCCTGCCCGAGGGCCCCGGCGACTACCCGTTCTCCTTTCCCGAGTTCTTCCGGAAGTTCCTGACCGCCTACGCGATCTCCGGCACGCAGGGTGAGGCCGGGTTCAGCTCGTTCCGGTACGCGGTGCGGCTGATCGACGACGGCGCGATCGACGTGACTCCGCTGCTCAGCCACCTGCTGCCCATCGACGAAGTCGAAAAGGCGTACCAGATCGCGCACGACCGGACCGATGGCGCGCTGAAGGTCTCGGTCAGCTTCTGACGGGAGAACGTACATGGAGATGACCGGTGGCGAGGCGGTGGCCGCGGCCCTGGAGACGCTGGGGGTCCGGCACGTGTTCGGCATCGTCAGCGTGCACAACCTGCCGATCTACGACGCCCTGGCCAGACGGGGCGCGATCACCCCGGTCGGAGTGCGGCACGAGCAGGCCGCCGCCCACGCCGCCGATGGCTACGCCCGGGCCACCGGCGAGCTGGGGGTGGTCATCGCCAGCACCGGGCCGGGCACGACCAACACCATGACCGGCCTGTTCGAAGCCGGCTTCGCCTCGTCGCCGGTGCTGCTGATCACCGGGCAGGTCGACCGCGCCTTCCTGGGTAAGGGCCGGGGCATCCTGCACGAAGCGGAGCACCAGGCGCCCATGCTGTCCTCATTGTGCCGCCGGGTGGAGACCGTGCGCCGCACCGAGGACATCGCCCGGGTGGTCATCGCCGTGGCCGAGGATGTCCGCGCGGGCCGGCCTCAGCCGGGGGCGGTCGAGATTCCCATCGACCAGCAGTACCGCCGGGCCGAGGTGGTCGTGCCGGACCTGCGCAAGGACACCGGCTACGTACCCGATCCCGTCGCCCTGGCCCCGGTGGCCGAGGCGCTCTCGGCCGCGGCCCGGCCGGTGCTGTGGGCCGGTGGCGGGGTGATCAGCTCGGGGGCCGGGGCCGCGCTGACCGCCCTGGCCGAACGCCTGGACGCGCCGGTCGTGACCACGGTCGAGGGCCGTGGCTCGATCCCCGAGGACCACCCGCTGTGCCTGGGCGCGCTGACCATGAGCCCGCCCATCGAGGACGTCATCTCCGCGGCCGACGTGGTGCTGGCGGTGGGGACCCGGTTCCAGGGCAACGCCACCCGCAACTGGCAGCTGTCCTTCGGCGGCACCCTGGCCCACCTGGACGCCGACCCCGCGGTCATCGGGCGGAACTACCGGGCCGCCCTGCCGGTGGTGGGCGACGCCCGCCTCGGCCTGGAACTGCTGCTGGGCGCGATCAGCCGGGTCAGCATCGACCCCGGGCACGCCGAGCGGGCCCAGCGGGCGGCCACCGCGGCCCGCACCGAGGTCCGGACCCAGATCGGCGACGACCACAGCCAGATCATGGACGCCATCCGGCGCCACACCCCGCGCGAGTCGGTCATCGTCCGGGACGCCACCGTGCCGGCCTACCGGTGGGGCGACCGGCTGCTGCCGATCCTCGCCCCGCGGACCTCGATCCGCCCGGCTTCGGCCGCGATCGGACCGGGCTTGCCGCTGGCCCTGGGCGCGGCCGCGGGCGGCGGGCACCCGGCCGTGCTGATCGCGGGCGACGGCGGGTTCATGCTGCACGTGGGCGAGCTGGCCACCGCCGTCCAGCACGACCTGCCCGTGGTCGTCTGCCTGTTCAACGACCGCGGTTACGGCGTGCTGCGTGGCATCCAGGCCCGCCAGTTCGACGGCCGGACCACCGGCGTCGACCTGGCCACCCCCGACTTCCCGGCCCTGGCCGCCGCGATGGGCGTCGCCGCCGCCCGGGTCGGCAGCCCAGCCGAATTCGAGTCCCGCTTCCGCGACGCCATCGCGTCCGGGCACCCGGCCCTGCTGGACATCGACCTGCTGGCCCTGAGCCCGCTGCGCATGCCCGCTCCGCCGCCAGCCACCCGGTAATGTACATGACGTGGTGCGAACTCAGCTGGAGGACGCGGACTACCAGCGGCTGCTGGGGCTGCGGACCAGCCTGCGCCAGTACCTGCACTGGAGTGAGCAGCAGGCTCAGGCGGTGGGCCTGACTCCGGCGCATCACCAGTTCCTGCTGGCCGTCCGCGGCCACGACGATCCCCGTGGCCCGACGATCCGCGATGTGGCCGGCTACCTGCTGCTCAAACACCACAGCACGGTCGAGCTGGCCCAGCGGGTCGGCGCGCTCGGGCTGGTCGACCGCTTCCCGGACCCCGCGGACGGGCGGGTGGTCCGGCTCCGCCTCACCGGCAAGGGGGCGACCGCGCTGGAGAAGCTGACCACCCTGCATCTGGAGGAGCTGTCCCGGCTGGCCGCCGGCCTGGGGCCGATCTGGCAGGGCCACCTGGACCCCCCATCGCCGGCTTAGGGTGCGTCCGCCCAGAACAACCGCCGTGAGATGACGCCGTGCCCGATGTCGTGGCCCCGCCACAGCACGAATGAGTCGCCGGGCTCGAGGTACTCCTCGGCGTCGTCACCGGTCACGGTCACCGTCAGCTGGATGCTGTGGTCCGCCGACCGAAGTGGCTCGCCGTGCGCCGCGTTGACCAGGGCACCGAACAGCTTGTCCCGGTGGGTGTCGTGATGCTGAGCCCGGACCACCACCCGGCCGCCCGCCGCCGGCAGCAACTCCCCCGCGCCGCCGGCCGCCGGCTCCAGCTTGACCAGAGCCCGGTACTTGAACCGCTTCATCGCTCCACCTCCAAATTAAGTATCGCACAACGATACTTCTCTGGAGCGCAGGCTGGCGGCTTGTTTCCCAGCCTTGGCGCGGCTGGACATGGCAGCCGCCCATCAGGTGCGGCCAGGCCAGGTCGGCCGTCCGCTGATACCAGGCGAACAGCCGGTCCCGGCTGCGCACGTGCGGCGGCGGGCAGGTTCGCCGCGGTCCCGCTGACCACGCGGACCGGCACCGGGGCCGCTGGAGCCGCCTCCCCGGCCCGGGCCCGCAGGTAGGGCTCGGGCTCGACCGCCACCACTTCCCTCACGGAGCCGGGATAGTGCGGGAAGTTCAGGCCGGTACCCGCGCCGGCCTCCAGCACCCGGCCGGACAGCCCGCCCTGCCTCCGGTGCCGACAGGTGGCCCTACGGCACCGCCATGACGCAGGCCACCGGCGGGCTGAGCGGCAGGGTCCGGGTGCGCAGGCGGGTGAAGCCCGCGCCGGCCAGCAGGTCCCCGAGCTCGCGGGCGGCCCGGCGGGACGTGTCGGCGGTAGCCCCGGGGCAGCGTGGCTGACTGGCGATGGCCATTCGCCCGCCCGGGGCCAGCCGCCGCCGCAGCTCGGCCAGCCGCTGGGCCGGCTCAGGCCAGAACCCGAGGGCGTTGACGGCCAGGATGGCGTCGAAGGGACCACCGAAAGCGGGCGGAAGCTGATCGACCGGGGCCTGCGCCAGAGTGACCCGGCCGGCCCGGATGGCGGCGGCGTTGCGCCGGGACGCCTGCTGGACCATCACGCCGGAATGGTCGATGCCGTACACGTGTCCGGCCCCGGCGCGGACCAGCGCGGCGACGGCCAGACCGGGGCCGAAGCCGATCTCCAGGACCCGGTCGGCGGGCCGTATCTCCAGCAGCGAGACCACCCAGGCGCTGCGCTGCCGGTTGGACGGCCGGTGCGCCATCTCCCAGGCGGTGACCCGCCCGGCCGCACCCCGGGGCTGGTGGGCCTGGCCGATGACGTCCCGGTCCAGGGCGCGCACGGCGGCGAGCCCGGCCCGCGCGACCCCGTACTCGACCGCCGCGGTCACGGCCCGCCGGGCCGCGCTCGGTGCGAACGGCTCCCCCGGCCGTGGCATTCTTCCCTCATGTCGCGTTCTCATGGCGGGCAGTCAACGCCTTCAAGCGCACCTGAAGTCAACTCCGGCGACGGCCTGCTCACCATCGGTGAACTGGCCCGCCGGGCCGGGGTCACCACCTCGGCCCTGCGTTACTACGAGGAACTCGGCCTGCTCCCCGCGCCGGCCAGGGTCTCCGGGCAGCGCCGCTACCCGGCGTCAGCGGCCCGGCTGGTGGCCGCCATCCTGCTCTACAGCGACGCCGGGTTCACCCTCGCCGAGCAGAAGTCCCTGCTGACGTCGGGGCCGGGTGAACCCCGCTGGCGGCAGCTCGCCCAGCGCAAGCTGGCCGAACTCGACGAGCAGATCACCCGGGCCCAGGCCGCCCGCCAGGCCATCAGCCACGGGCTGCGCTGCCCCCACCACGACCTCAGGCAGTGTCCCAACTTCGACGCCGGCCTCACCGCCCAGCTGGCCGGGCAGCCCCTGGCCCAATCGCACCCGCGGCTGCCCGGTCACGGCTAGCAGGAGAAGCCGGGCCCGTTCAGGCCGGGGCCGGTGATGGCCGGCTCCTTGGCGCCGCTGGCGGCCGGGTAGGCGGTGTCGAACCACTGGGTGAAGAACTGGCTCAGCTCGACGTGGCAGGCGTGGCTCGGCACCGGGAGACCACGCTGGAACGCGGCCTCCAGCTGAGGCTCGGTGATCGAGCCGCCGCCGTACTGGCGCTGGATGGTCTGCAGTACGTGGGTGAACCGGGCGGTGCCGAGGATCTGCCACAGCGCCACGTAGGCCGCGCCGGGCCGGTCGTAGGTGGCGGAGCCCGAGAACAGGCCGGCCGCGGTCGGGTTGGACGGGGCCGCCGACCAGAAGCTGCCGGTCCGCGCGTAGAGCTTGTTGAACTGCGCGATCAGGCTGCTGGTGAACGCCTGCCGGCCGGCCGCGGTACCAGGCCCACCTGCCGTGGTCTCCGCCGTCCGGGCCGCGAACATGAATTCGGCCAGCGTGGCCAGACCCTCCTTGTAGAAGGTCATCGGGTAGCTGCCCTCGGTCACGTGGTCGCCCCACCACTGGTGCATGTTCTCGTGGTACAGGGTGTCGGTGTCGATCTCCCCGCCGGCGAAAGTGATCATGGTCTGCATTTCTTCTTCGAAGCTGGCCGCCGGGGCGCCCACCACCACGCCGTCGGAGGCGAACGGGAACGGGCCGTTGAACTGGCTCTCGAAGTCGGTGATGTCCTGCTGCTGGTTCATGATGGCCAGGTTGGCGGCCTGCTGCTGGGCACTGATCGAGCTGTCCTGAGCCTCGTAGTAGAGCAGCCCGTCGCCGGCCCGGCGCGAGGTCAGCGTGTAGTTGCCCACGCTGTCCTCGACCAGGTAGCTGGCCACCGGCGCACCCGAATCCCAGTGGTAGGTGACCGAACCGGCCGGGAACTGGTGGCTGGCACCGTGGTGCGTGACCGACTTGAGCTTGCCGTTGGCCAGCGCGGTCTTGCCCGCGTTGACCGTGTCGTAGAAGTCGTAACTCGGTTTGGCCGTCGGGTAGTCGTTGAGCGGCATCCAGTCCTCGCTGCCGACCGGCTCGGTGGTCACGAAGCTGCCGCCGGGGGCCGCGAACCAGCCTTCGGTGCTGCCGTCACCGTCGTTGTGCAGGCCGGGCTGGCCGGTGTAGCTGACCACCACGGTGAACCGCTGGCCGTTCCGGATCGGGAACGAGGGGGTGATGACCAGCTTGTTGGCCGGGCACGGGGTGCCGTCGAGGGCGTCCTCGCCCTGGTTGCCGTTGAGCTCAGGGGTGCAGGCGGGCGGCAGCGGGTTGTTGTCCGGCCCGCCCACCGGGCTCTGCTGCGAGGCCTGGTGGGCCAGCGGGTCGGGGTCGCTGGCGCCCTTGGGGTCGCCGGGGTAGGTGGGCTGGGCGAAGGTGAACCGGGCCGGGCGGCCGTTGACCGTCACCGACTGCACGCTCATGTCGGGCCCGTCGGCGGTGTTGGCCGAACTCCGTTCGAAGTCGAGGCTGAAGCTGGTCAGGCACTGCGTGGCCTGGTCGGTCAGGGCCCACGTTGTTGCCGGCCAGGAAGGTGTTACGGCCGGCGTCGTAGACCATGTGGACGTCGGTGTGGACGCTGCGGTAGCCGCCGTTGCCGGTTTCGGGGTACACCCGCGCCCCGTGCGGCGACAGCGAGTGGGATCCGGCCGAACAGTGCCCGTAACCGCCGCTGGCCCCGGACCGGGCCGTGGTGCCGGCCGAGGCGGTGCCGGCCAGGATGGTCACCGGGACCAGGCCCAGGCCCGCCAGTGACACGGCCGCCGTGGCGAGGGCGGTCGATCGAAGGATTCTCGCCATGCCGGTCTCCTGTCGCTGACGTCGTCGTCCTCGCTGGCCTGACCCGGCAGGCCACATAGCGGACATTTTTGCGCGTCAGCGAACTTTCCTCAAGATCAAACACCCCGCGAATCGGTGCTCAGCGGACGTCAAGGCCACGTCGGGCAGCGGAGGCTTGGCTGGCCATTCGGCGGCGGTCATGAATCGGCGGAAGAGGAAATGCGACGATCCCCCGGCCGGCCAATCTGGTGGTCGGCCGGGGGACGCGTCGGTTACTGAATGCGGGCGGTTATGGGCGGAGCACGCCGAGCAGGCCGTCGGCCTCCTCGTTGATGCCGGCCGTGAACCAGATCGCGTTGGTGCCGCCGGTCGTCGCCGTACCAGGCTGCAGCTGCCACAGCCCCGGCTCCGCGAACGGCTTGCCGGTCTTCCGGTTGACGACCTGGCCGGTGGCGTGGCGCGCGAAGCCACGACCCTCGCGGGCGAAGACGTTGATCCGGCCGTCACCGAAGTTGCCGATCAGCAGCGAGCCCGCTGCCGCTCCCCAGCTGGGCGGGGCAATGGTCAGCCCCCAGGGAGCGTTGAGGGCGCCACCGGTGGCGATGCGGGTGATCAGCCGCCCGCTGGTGCTGTACTCGTCGACCACCCCGATGCCGGCGCCGACGCCCTCCCGGTGGGTGGTGGGGTCGGGCTTGTCGTAGGTCACGAACACCCGCCCGCCCAGCGCCTGGGCGTTGAACGGGACGAACCCGGCGGGCAGACGGCGGTCGGTGAACTGCCAGGACTGCAGCTTGACCTGATGGAACGCGGAATCGAAGACGTCCAGCGTCCCCTGGACGAAGTTGGCCGCGAACAACCGGTCGCCGTAGGCGGTGCTGGCCACGGCCAGGCCGGTGTACCCGGCCCCGGCCACCGTGGCCACGTCCTGGGTGTCACCGATGAGCGGGTCGACCTTGGGGCTCCAGGCCTCCAGGTGACCATCGAGGGTGGCGAAGATGAACGCGGCCGGGGCGCTGGCTCCGGCCGCGTTGGTCAGGGTGAAGTCCTGGCCCGGGTTCGCCACCAGCCCGCTCGGCCCGGCCACCGAGCCGGGCAGGGTCACCCGGACCGCGCTGGACTTGGTCACGGTGTCCGCGCCCGGAGCCAGCGAGTAGAGCGTCGAGCTGTCGGTGCCCTGGTTGGCGACCCACAGCGGCGAGGTCGGGGTGAGCGCGGCGCCCCACGGATTCTTCAGGTCCGGGTCGGTCAGCCCGGCCAGCCCGGGCACGTCGGAGGCCAGGTTGACCTGGTGCAGGGCCAGGTTGTGGTGGCCGTGCGGAAACCGGGCCGACCGCGGCGCGGCATGGCCGGAGCTGGCCCACGCCGTCGCCGGGGCGGCCAGGGCCAGGGCCGCCGTCCCGGCCGCGGCCAGGATCGCGGTACGAGGCCGGTGAATGCGAAACACAGTTGACTCCTCCAGGAGAAGATGGTGGCCGCCCCGATGGGGGAAGCCTGGTCAGGCCACCAGCAGGTGGCGGTCGGCGCGCAGGACGCGCTGCTGCATCGCCTGCAGCGCCGGGCCCGGGTCGATACCGAGCTCGGCCCGGAGTTGCTGCCGGACGCCGTCGAAGACGTCGAGCGCCTCGGCCTGGCGGCCGGACTGGTACAGCGCGAGCATGAGCAGTTCGCTGAGGCGTTCCCGGAACGGGTGCGCGGCCCGCAGCGTCCGCAAGGCGGCGATGGCCGTGCCGTGCTCGCCGAGCGCGACGTCCAGAGCGAGCTTGTCCTCGGCCACGGCCATCCGCAGCTCCAGCAGCCGGGCCCGGCGCGCCTCGGCGAACGGGCCGGGCAGACCGGCCAGAGCGGTGCCGCGCCACTGCCGGAGCGCCTCCTGCAGGAGCCCGGCCGCCCGCAGGTTCTCGTGACTCTGCCGGGCCTGGCGGGCTTCGCTCACCCGCTGCTCGAAATCGTCGAGGTCCAGACCGGCCGGGACCGGGGCCAGCAGGTAACCGTCGCCCGCCGACTCGATGAACTCCAGCTGGCGGCGCAGGCGCGAAATGTAGGTGTGGACGGTACCCGAGGCGGTCCGGGGCAGAGCGTCGCCCCACAACCCGGCCATGAGGGCATCCAGCGACACCAGCCGTCCCCGGGCCAGCAGCAGCATCGCCAGTACCGCCCGTTGCTGCGGCGGCCCCAGTCCGAGCTCGGTGCCGTCGCGCCAGCCCCGCATCGGTCCGAGCACCTCGAACCGCAAACCATCCCGCATCGCTTTCTCCCCGTATTTGTTTCCGTGTCGAGTTCAGGGTGCCGGGGGCGGTCAGCCAGGGGCAGGGGTCGAACAACCCCTTCTGCCCACCGCTGCTCGCCGGGACCGGCGGCTAGGCGGTGTTGGCCTCGGGGCGCAAGCCCCCAGACCCCCGGGGCTTGCGCCCCACTAGGCTGATGACCGTGGCGCGGGCTGAGCCGGGGGGCACGGCTGGGCTCGGGCCCGCGCTGTCCAGCTTCGTGGGGCGGGATCAGGAAGCGAATGAGCTGGCCGGGTTGCTGCGCGAGCACCGGCTGGTGACGATCACCGGGCCGGGCGGGGTCGGCAAGACGCGGCTGGCCCGTGAGGTGGTGCGCGAGCTGGCGGGCCAGTTCCCGGACGGAGTGTGGTTCGTGGGCCTGGGCCCGATCACCGACCCGGCCCGGGTGCCGGCCGAGATCGCGGCCGTCCTCGGCGTGCGGCCGCAGGGGGCCCAGCCGGTCCCGCAGGTCCTGGCCGAGGTGCTGGCCCCGCGGCGGCTGCTGCTGGTGCTGGACAACTGCGAGCACGTGCTGGACGAGGCGGGCCGGCTGTGCGCTGACCTGCTGAAGGCATCGGATGAGCTGCGGATCCTGGCCACCAGCCGGGAACAGTTGTGGGTCAGCGGTGAGGCGCGCTACCGGTTGTCGCCGCTGACCCTGCCCGCCTCGGACGAGCCCGGCGAGATCAGCCGGTCCGAGGCGGTACGCCTGTTCACCGACCGGGCCCGCCGGGCCGACTCCGGTTTCGCCCTCGGCCCGCCGAACGCCCCGCTGGTGGCCCGGGTGGTGGACCGGCTGGACGGGATGCCGCTGGGCATCGAACTGGCTGCGGCCCGGATCGAGGCGCTGGGGATCGCCGGGCTGGCCGACCGTATCGACGACGCGGTCCGGCTGCTGGACAGCCGGGACTCGGCCACGGCGGCCCGGCACCGCTCGCTGGCCGCGGTCGCGGACTGGAGCTACCGGCTGCTGGCCCCGGCCGAGCAGCGGGTGTTCCGGCGGCTGGCCGTGTTTCCCGGCCCGTTCACGCTCGAGGCCGCCACGGCCGTGGCCGGGCCGGAGGCCGAACCGGTGGTGCTGCGGCTGGTCGACGGTTCGCTGGTGGCGCCCCCGCAGGGCGGGTCCCGATCACCGGATGCGCTACCCGATGCTGCGCACGCTGCGGTCCTACGGCCACGGTCGGCTCGTCGACGCCGGCGAGGAGGCGGAGGCCGCCGCCGCGCTGGCCCGGTTCGCGGTGGCGGTCACCGAGCAGGCCTCCGCCGACCTGGAAGCCAGCGATCAGGACCGGGAACTGGCCGCCCTGCAGTGGCTCGACGCTGAATACGCCACCGTGCGCCAGGCCCTGACCTGGGCGCTGGACCATGACGCCGACGCGGCGCTGCGCATCGCGACCGCGCTGGGTCCCTGGTGGCGGCAACGCGGACGGCTGGCCGAAGGCCTCGAGCTGCTGACGGCCGCCGCCGGCCGGCGGCCCCCGGCTGGCCCGACGTCCACGGACGACCGCACGCACATCCGGGCCCAGCTGTGGCTCGGATACCTGTCGGGCTACGGCGACCTCGCGGGCAGCGTGGCCCGGTACAGCGCGGTCTGCGCGGACGGCGACCGTCAAGAATGCGCCGATGCCCTGGCCGCCCGGGCGTTCCGGCGGTTCAACGCCGGCCAGACCGCGGAAGCGGCCGAGGACGCCCGGCGGGCACTGATCCTGGCCCGGGAGGCCCGCTACCCGGCAGGCGAGGCGCAAGCGCTGGCCGTGCTGGCCGCCTTGTCGGTCACCGCCGGCGGCCGCGAGGACCAGGCCGAGGCGCTGAGCTGGGCCGGGCAGGTGCAGCAGGCCCTGGCCGCGGCCATCCCGGCCTGGGTGGCGCGCTGGTGCCGCATGATCTTGACCCACGTACTCATCGAGGTCCAGGAGCTGGACCAGGCCCGCCGTACCTGTGCCGAAGGGCTGGCCCAGTCCCGGGCGGTCGGCGACTTGACCACCGTGATCAACCTGCTGTCGCTGGCGATGAACCTGGAGTGGCTGGCGGGGCGGATGGAAGACGCCCGGGCGCACCTGCGCGAGGCGGCCGACATTACGGCGCGGATCGGCGACCAGACCGCCCTGCGTTACTGCATCGATCAGTGCGCGCTGGTGTGCGCGGCGACCGGGCAACCAGCCGAGGCCCTCACCTTGTGGGCGGCGCTGACCGCTGATCTGGAACGGGCGGGGCAGGCCCCGGACACCGCGGACGACCGCGAACTGCGGCACCGGTCGGCCCGGGCGCTCCCGCCCGGCCAGGCCCGCGAGGCGACCGACCGCGGCACCCGGATGACGCTGACCGCCGCCGTCGAGTTCGTGGTCATGCTGACCGCCCGCCGGGACGAGGAGACGGCCCGGTCCGCGGCCGAGCTGACCGAACGGGAACGGGAGCTGGTCACGCTGGTGGCCCAGGGCCACACCAACGCCCAGATCGCGGCCCAGCTGTTCATCAGTATCCGGACCGTGGCGTCCCACCTGGACCGTATCCGGGACAAGACCGGCTGCCGCCGCCGCGCCGACCTCACCCGGCTGGCTCTGCGCGAAGGCCTGGTCTAGCCGAGGTGGTCGCGCAGGGTGTGACCGGTGTACCCGGTACGGAAGCGGCCCCGGCGCTGCAGGATCGGCACCACCTCGTCCACAAAGGTGGTCAGCTCGTAGGGCAGGGTCGAGCCCATGATGGTGAACCCGTCGACGGCGCCCGCGTCCTGCCAGGCGATCACGTGGCCGGCCAGCTGCTCGGGGGTGCCGACGAAGTGACTCTGGCCCGCGCCGCCGGTCAGCTGCTGGGTTATCTCACGTAGCGGCGCGTCCGGCCGGGCCCGCTGCGCCGCGTACAGCTGTTCGGCGCGGCTGGACGGGGCCTGCGACCCGGACCACAGTTCGGCGGGCAGCGGAGCGTCCGGGGCGAAACCGTCCGGGTCCAGCCCGGCCGTGTACAGCGTGTTCTGCCAGTGGAACTCCGGGCTACGCAGGTCTTCGAGCCGCTGGGCCTTGGCCTGGGCTTCGGCCTCGGTGCCGCCCAGGGTCACCATCAGCGCGGGCAGGACCAGCACGTGAGCGGGGTCGCGGCCGGCCGCGGTGACCTGGGTGTGCAGGTTGACCCGGAAGTCCACCGCCGCCGCCAGCGACGGCGGCCCGGAGAACACCAGCTCGGCGTAGCGGGCGGCCAGCCCGATGCCGGCCGCCGACTGCCCGGCCTGCACCATCACCGGGCGGCCCTGCGGCGGCCGGGGAAACGGCAGGATGCCTTCGACGTCGTAGTACTTGCCGTGGAAGCTGGGTTGGCGCAGCCGGCCGCGGTCGGCCCAGACCCCGTGCTCGCGGTCCCCGACCACCGCGTCGTCCTGCCAGCTGTCCCACACGTGCTGAACGGCGTCCACGAACTCGTGGGCGCGCGCGTAGCGATCCGCGTGATCCGGGTGGAACGGCTCTCCGAAGGCCGCCGCGGCCAGCGGGGTGACGGTGGTGACGATGTTCCAGCCAGCCCGGCCGCCACTGAGGTGATCCAGGGTGGCGAACCGGCGGCCCAGCTCCCACGGCTTGCTGTAGGTGGTGGAGCCGGTCCCGATCAGCCCGATGTGGCTGGTCACCGCGGCCAGCGCCGACAGCACGGAGATCGGGTCGAACTGCGTCTGCGGCAGGTAGGTGGCGCGGTACTCGGCAATGGCGATGTTGTCGGCCAGGAAGATCGAGTCCATCAGGCCGCGTTCAGCGATCCGGGCGATGTCGGCGTAGTAGGGCAGCCGGAGAACACCGTGGACATCATCTCCGACCACCCGCCAGGCCGACTCGTGGTAGCCGTTGGGCCAGACAAAGGCGTTGAAGTGCAGGGGGCGTGCGGTCATGGAATCGACTCCTTCGTGGCTGCCTCTTGGGCAGCAACCGGACCGCGGTCGTGATTCCTGGCTCCGGTCACCGGCGCGCGCCGGCCGGTCAGCCCGGCGGTGATGGCGGCGACCGCGAAGAACGCGAACATCGCGGTGGCCATGGTCCGGACTGACTCGGTGCCGATGAGGCCGGTCACCGGGGTGGTGCCGGAGCCGACCAGGAACGGGACGCCGCCGCCGAGCGCCGACGCGGTGCCTGCGTACCGGCGCCCGGCCGACTGGGTGATCGAGGAGTTGGCGGGCAGGTAGGCGCCCAGGCCGACGGTCATGCCGCCCAGGCAGATCCAGACCGCGGCCAGCGGCGGCTGGTGCCGGTAGGCCAGGGCCACGATGAACAACGCGGTGACCGCGGTGGTCTGCACGACGATCGCCCACCGCCGCAGCAGCACCGGGCCCCGCCGCATGACCAGCAGCCGGAAGGCCACGCTGGACAGCATCATGGCCCCGGCGTTGACCGCGAACACCACGCTGTAGAGCCCCTGGCTGATGCCCAGGCCCTGCTGCAGGACGAACGATGAGCCGCCGATGTAGATGAAGAACCCGCCCGTGGTCAGGCACTGGACCAGGACCGGGGTGGCGAAGGCCCGGTCGGTCATGAGCTGCCGGGCCCGGCCGAACAACCGGACCAGGCCGCCGGGATGCCGCCGCGATGGTGGCAGGGTCTCCGGGAGCCCGGCCACCGCGCCGATGGTCATGGCCACCCCGACCAGGGCCAGGAACCAGAAGATGGTCCGCCAGGTTCCGACGGTGAGCAGCGCGCCGCCGATGGCCGGGCCGATGACCGGCGCGATCAGGCCGATCGCCGACAGGCTGCCGAATTTGGCCGCGGCCTCGCGCCCGGTCCAGGTGTCGGTGACCACGGCCCGGCCCACCGCGGCCGCCGCCCCGCAGGCGATGCCCTGCACGGCCCGGGCCGCGATCAGCTCCCAGCCGCTGAACGCCAGCGCGCACAGCACCGAGGTGGCGGCGAAGGTGAGGGTGGCCGCCACGATCAGCGACCGGCGCCCCTGGGCGTCGCTGACCGGGCCGGTGGTCAGTTGCCCGATCGCCATCCCGGCGATGCAGGCGGTCATGGTCAGTTGCGCGACCGACGACGACGTGCCCAGGGTGCGCTGCACCTGGGGCAGGGCCGCGATATAGGTGTCGGTGGACAGGGCGGTGGTGCCGGTGATCAGCATCAGGGCGACGAAGGAGGGTGCGGAGACGCGCGCCCGGACCACGGACCAACCCATCCTCAGCGGCGCCCTCTCATTTTCCTCTATAACCGAGCATAAGGGTGGGTCGGGCGCACTGTCGACGGCTCGGGATTCGCCTCACCGGTGACCAGGTGGCTGTGGCTGAGGACCGAGGCGCCCGCGATGAGCACGGCCAGGGCCACGGCTTCACCGGCCAGGTCGGGGAGGCCGGTGCGGATGTGCTCACGGAACAGGAACAGGCCCAGGAAGCTGGCCGCCAGCGGGTCCAGGATCGTGAAGCCGGGCTGGGACGCGGCCAGCGGTCCGGCCGCCATCGCGTGTGAGGCCAGCAGCATGGCCAGGGCTCCGGCGCCGACCAGAACGTAGAGCGACCAGCTGGCCAGGATCGCGTTCAGGCCGTCGCTGACGTGGGAGCTGAACTCCTTGATGACCGCGGCCTCGAAGCCCCAGGCGACGCCGGTGGCCACCCCCAGCAGCGCGGCCCGGCGGGACCGGGTGAACCGGCCCGGGGCCAGGGCCAGGAACACGATGGCCAGCACGACGGCCGCGGTGATCAGTCCGGCCAGCCACCACGAACCGCCGGGAGCGTGCCGCCGGCCGCCCGAGGGCGCCGACACGCCCAGGAACAGGGCCAGCCCGGCCGCCATGGCCGCGGCCGCCAGCCAGTCGCGGCGCTGGACGCGGGCCCGGGACCCGGCCGCGGTCATGTAACCGAACACGAACAGCAACTCCAGCGCCAGCATCGGCTGGACCAGGGCCAGCGGCCCGTAGCGCAGGGCCGTGAGCTGAAATCCGAAGCCCAGGATCATGGCGGCGATCCCGGCCAGCCACACCGGGCGGTGAACCAGCCGGAGGATCAGCCGGGCGTCGAAGCCCGTCACCTCGGCGGTGCGGGCCCCTTGCCGCTGGCACACCGAGGCGGTGGCGGTGCAGAAGCTGGCCGCGAACGCCAGCAGGATCGCCGGGCCCATCGCCGCCTCCGCCCGCCAGGTGTAGGGTTAACTTGCTTAACCCAAACTAACATTATTGGCGAGCTTGCGGGAGGTGCCGATGGCGCTGGCCAAGGCGCAGGAACCCGCCGGCAGCGGGGCAGACCCTTATCGGGGCAAGTGGCTGGCGCTGTCCAACACCACGCTCGGGATGCTGCTGGTCACGGTCAACTCGTCGATCATTCTGATCGCGCTGCCCGACATCTTCCGCGGCGTCGGCCTCAACCCGCTGACCCCGTCGCACACCGGCTACTTTCTCTGGCTGCTGATGGGCTACATGGTGGTCACGGCGGTGCTGGTGGTCAGCTTCGGCCGGTTGGGCGACATGTTCGGCCGGGTCAGGATGTACAACCTCGGGTTCGCGGTGTTCACCGTGTTCTCGATCCTGCTGTCGGTGGACTGGATGCACGGCATTCCGGGCACCGTCTGGCTGATCGCCATGCGGATCTTCCAGGGCGTGGGCGGCGCGCTGCTGTTCGCCAACTCCTCCGCGATCTTGACCGACGCCTTCCCCGCCACCCAGCGGGGCCTGGCCCTCGGCGTCAACCAGGTGGCCGCCATCGGCGGCTCGTTCATCGGCCTGATCCTGGGCGGCCTGCTCGGCCCGATCGGCTGGCGGCTGGTGTTCCTGGTCTCGGTGCCGATCGGCGTGGTCGGCACGATCTGGGCCTACTTCAACCTGCACGAGCACGGCGTGCGCACCCCGGCCCGGATCGACTGGTGGGGCAACCTCACCTTCGCCGTCGGCCTGGTGCTGATCCTGGTCGGGATCACCTACGGGATCCTGCCTTACGGTGGCCACACCATGGGCTGGACCAACCCGGCCGTCATCGCCGAACTGGCCGGGGGCGTGGCCGTGCTGGCCGTGTTCGCCTGGGTGGAGACCAGGGTGGCCGACCCGATGTTCCGGCTGCCGCTGTTCCGCATCCGCGCCTTCACGGCCGGCAATGTCGCAGCGCTCCTGGCCGCCCTGGGCCGGGGCGGGATGATGTTCATCCTGATCATCTGGCTGCAGGGCATCTGGCTGCCGCAGCACGGCTACGACTTCAGCTCCACGCCGCTGTGGGCCGGGATCTACATGCTGCCGCTGACGGTGGGGTTCCTAATCGCGGGCCCGCTGTCGGGGTACCTGTCCGATCGTTTCGGCGCCCGGCCGTTCGCCACCGGCGGCATGGTGGTGGCCGCCACCAGCTTCGCCCTGCTGGAACTGCTGCCGGCCAACTTCAGCTACGCATGGTTCGCCCTGCTGCTCCTGGTCAACGGGCTGGCCATGGGCTTGTTCTCCTCCCCCAACCGGGCCGGGATCATGAACAGCCTGCCGCGCCGCCAGCGCGGGGCCGGGTCCGGCATGACGGCCACGTTCCAGAACGCGGCCATGGTGCTGTCCATCGGCATCTTCTTCACCCTGATCATCGTGGGCCTGTCCGCGCACCTGCCGGCCACGCTCTACCACGGCTTGCGGGCTCAGGGCGTCCCGGCTGCCACCGCGGCCTCCATCTCTCACCTGCCCCCGACGTCCACGCTGTTCGCGGCGTTTCTGGGCTACAACCCGATGCAGACCCTGCTCGGGCCGGTGCTCGGGCACCTCCCCCACGCCAATGCCGCCTACCTGACCGGGCGCAGCTTCTTCCCGCACCTGATCTCGGGGCCGTTCATGGACGGCCTGAAGGAAGCGTTCGACTTCGCCGCCGCCGCTTGCGTCATCGCGGCCATCGCCTCCTGGCTGCGGGGCGGCAAGTACCACTACACCGAGCCGGAGGAACTGGCCCCGCCCGCCGAGCAGGCCCAGCTCGGCCGCCGCTGACCGCGGCCGGGGTCAGGCCGGGTC
>DASXJM010000417.1:0-7377 GCA_036497405.1 Streptosporangiaceae bacterium
TGACGGGCGCGGCGACCACGGACGCGGCGACCACCGAAGAGCTCAACGTCATCCACCAGATGCTCAGCAGCATCCAGGACCTCAGCAAGATCCGCCCGGCCATCACCGCCCGGGCCATCCAGCCCACCGAGGTGTTCGGGACGTTCAGCAACATCCTGACCGAGGAGCTGAGCCTCTTCGTCAAGGAGAACGCCAGCCTGACCAACGCCGCCGCCGCCACCCAGTCCCTGGCCGTGATCAACAGCACGGAGTCGCGGGAAGCGCTGGAGCAGGAGGACTCGCTGATGTCCGCGGCGCTGGCGGCACGCCAGCTGCCCACGGCCACCCGGGTCCAGGTCACCGAGCTGGCCGGCGCCCGCCAGGCCCTCTGGCAGGCCACCGTCACCCGGCTCCAGCCGGCCAACCTGTCCGTGTTCGACGCGGCCATGAACAAGTACGCCCCCGCCAGCGTGCAGACCGCCATGGGCAATCTCGAGGCCGCGGTGGGCGCCGACACCACGCCGTTCCCGCCGTTCCAGGCGGCTCAGTGGGATCCGGCGATCAAGGCCATGACGGCCGGCATGTTCAACGCCGGGGTCCAGGCTTCGGAGTTCGAGGTCAGCCAGGACCAGAAGATCACCAACGCCGCCTGGCGGCGGGTGGCGCTGTCCGGCGGCCTGGGTCTGCTCGGCCTGATCCTGTCCGTCCTGCTCTCGGTGCTGATCGGCCGCCGGATCGTCCGCCGCCTGGACCGGCTCCAGGGCTCGGTGGAGACGCTGGCCAACCAGGAGCTCCCGGACGTGGTGGCCCGGCTCCGGCGGGGCGAGGACGTGCCGGTCGAAAACATGACCAGCATCGCCTCCGACCTGGGCCGGGACGAGATCGGCCGGGTCGGGCGGGCGTTCGACGCGGCCCGGCACACCGCGGTGGAAGCGGCGGTCGGCGAGGCCCGGATGCGCCGCGGCGTCAACGACGTGTTCCGCAACCTGGCCCGCCGTAACCAGTCGCTGCTGCACCGCGAGCTGACCGTGCTGGACGGCATGGAGCGGCGGACCACCGACCCCGAGCAGCTCGAGGACCTGTTCCGCCTCGACCACCTGACCACCCGCATGCGCCGTCACTCCGAGGGCCTGATCATCTTGTCCGGGGCGGCGCCGGGCCGGGGCTGGGTGCACCCGGTCCGCATGATCGACGTGCTGCGGGCGGCCGCGGCCGAGGTTGAGGACTACTCCCGGGTCACGGTGACCACGCCGTCGCAGGCCGCGCTGACCGGGCCGGCCGTGGCCGACGTCATCCACCTGCTGGCCGAGCTGATCGAGAACGCGACCACGCTGTCGCCGCCCTACACCCCGGTGCGGGTGTCCGGGGACATGGCGGCCAGCGGCTTCGCGGTCGAGATCGAGGACCGCGGCCTGGGCATGGGCGAGTCGCGCTACGCCGAGCTCAACCACCGGCTGGAGAACCCGCCCGAGTTCGACGTGTTCAACAGCGAGCAGCTGGGCCTGTTCGTGGTCGGCCAGCTGGCCAAGCGGCACGGCATCCGGGTCACCCTGCGGCCGTCGCCCTACGGCGGCACCACCGCCATCGCGCTGATCCCGAACATGCTGGTCGGCACCGACGACGGCTTCATGGAGGGCCTGCCCGCCGGGGCCTCGGGCCCGGCGCCGTCCTTCCCGGCCGCCGAGCCGCCCGCGCCCGCCCAGCTCACCGGCGGGCCGTCCTGGGGCGCGCTGCCCCAGGGCAACGGGAACGGGGCCGGGGCGGCCCCGAACGGCAACGGCACCACCCTGGCCGGTCCGGACGGCCCGGCCGACCCGTTCGAGTCCTACACCAGCCCGAGCTTCAGCAGCGACCCGTACGCGGCCGCCGGGAACGGGGCCGGGAACGGGGCGGGCAATGGGAACGGGGCCGGCGACGAAGCAGGCTTCGGCTGGCTGACCCCGAACGCGGAGCGGTCCGCGGCCGGCGGCCAGGACGCCGCGGGCCCCCAGGACTTCGGCAGCCCGCAGGACTTCGGGGGCCAGCCGGAGTTCGGCCGCGCGCCGGAGGTCAGCAACCCGGAGGAGGCGCCGCCGTTCGGCACGATCAGCGACGGCCCGTCCGAGACCGGCCTGCCCTGGCCCTACGACCGCCCGGCCCCGGCCGGTAACGGGGCTCCGGCCGGTAACGGGGCACCGTCGTTCACGCCGAACGACACCTACGAGCCGCCGCAGCCCTCGTTCACGCCGAACGACACCGAGTCGGGCTACCCGGGACCGCGATCGCCGTTCCCGCCGACGCCGTTCCCCGGCGGCGAGCCGCCCTACCAGCCGCCGCAGCCGCCGCCCGCGCCGTCGTTCCCCGGCGTCCCGGCCGCGGAGGACGCGCCGGCGCCGCAGACCGATTCGCGGCCGTCGCTGCCGCTGCGCCGCCGTTCCGGGTCGCCGCAGACCGCGGCGCCGCAGGCCGCGCAGCCACCGCAGTTCGGGTCCGAGCCGCCTGGCTTCAGCCCGGCCCAGCCGCAGTCCACCGAGGCACAGCCCATGGAGCCGCAGTTCAGCATGGAGCAGCCGCAGCCGCGGTTCACCCCCGAGCCGGCCGCCCCGGTGGCGCCCGGACCCGTGGATGAGCACCCGGACGGCGTTCCCACCGACGGCGGCGACTACAAGGGGCTGCCCCGGCGGGTGCGCCAGGCCAACCTGGCCCCGCAACTGCGGGACGCGCCGGCCGCGGCCGGGAGTCAGCCGGAGGCCGCGTCCAACGACAACGTGGCCAACCGGTCACCTGATGACATCCGCAGCGCTCTGTCCGCCATGCAGCGGGGCTGGCAGCAGGGGCGCAGCGTGACCGGCGAGGGCGCCGGGACCGACAGCGTGGCATCCGGCCACCTGCCACCGGCCGAAGAGGAGGCCGGCGATCCAAACCGCGGGGGGTCCGATGAAGGTTGATCGAAAACCCGGGGGCAATCGATGACTCCGCATTACGTCAACAAGGGCGGCGAGCTCAGCTGGCTGCTCGATGACCTGGTTAAACGCGTGCCGCAGGTCGCCAAGGCGGTCATGCTGACCCAGGATGGCCTGGCCATCGGCGCGTCGGCCGGCCTGTCCCGCGAGGACGCCGAGCACCTGGCCGCGCTGGCGGCCGGGTTCCAGAGCATGGCCCGTGGCGCCGGCGAGCACTTCGGCGGCGGCCGGGTCCGGCAGACCATCATCGAGATGGAGTCGGCGTTCCTGTTCGTCAGCGCGGCCGGCCACGGCACCTGCCTGGCCGTGCTCAGCACCGGCGACGCCGACATCGGCCTGGTCGCCTACGAGATGGCGGTGCTGGTCCGCCGGTCGAACGAGCACCTGGGGGTGGCGGCCCGGCCCTCGGGGGTGCCGGGCGGCGGCTATCCGCAGGGCGGCGGCCACGCGCCGCCGAGTGGGGGCTACCAGCAGGGCGCCCCCTATCAGCAGGGCTACCCCGGGCCAGGCCCGGGCACCTCGTACCAAGCCCCGCAGCCACGGGTCGCACCCGCACCGAACTCCGTGTATGCGCCCTACCCAACGCCGGCCGGGAGTCCCGGCCCGGCGCCGTACTCGGAGTGATTCACGCTATGCCGAGCCCTGAGGAACGCTGGCTGGATTCTGAGGCCGGGCCGATCGTGCGTCCGTACGCGCTGATCGGCGGCAGAACTCGGCACGCTGGTGAAAAGTTTGACCTGGTCGCGACCGTCAGCGCGACCCACAAGACGATCTCGGATCCAGCCGCGCTGGGGCCTGAGCAGATGTGGGCGCTGAACCTGGCCCGGAAACCGACCACCGTCGCCGACCTGGCCTCCGAGTTGAACCTTCCGCTGGGAGTCGTCCGGATCCTGCTCGCCGACCTGCGCGACAGCGGTTTCATCGTCATCCGTTCTCCGGAGGCCGGGCAGGGCCCCCGTGACACTTCCATTCTGAGAGAGGTGCTCAATGGCCTACGGGCACTTTGAGCCGGCGTCCCCCGCCGGACGTGGACACACGGCGATCAAGATCCTGCTGGCCGGCGGCTTCGGAGTGGGCAAGACCACGATGGTCGGCGCGGTCAGCGAGATCAAGCCTCTCCGCACGGAAGAGCCGCTGACCGAGCGCGGGATGGGTACCGACAACACTGCCGGGGTGGAGGGCAAGACCACCACCACGGTGGCGATGGACTTCGGCCGGATCAGCCTGCGTGAGGACCTGGTGCTGTACCTGTTCGGCACGCCCGGGCAGCAGCGCTTCTGGTTCATGTGGGACGAGCTGGCGGTCGGGGCGCTGGGCGCGGTGGTGCTCACCGACACCCGCCGCCTGGCCGACTGCTTCCCGGCCGTGGACTACTTCGAGCGCCGGGGCATCCCGTTCATCATCGCGGTGAACTGCTTCGACGGATCGCTCAGGCACGACCCGGACGACATCCGGGTCGCCCTCGACCTGGACCCGGGGTTCCCGGTCGTCCTGTGCGACGCCCGCAGCAAGGACTCGGCCAAGGAAGTGCTGATCGCACTGGTCGAGCACGTGCTGATGTCAGTCGAGGAAGCCCCCGGCCAGCCCGAGGCGGCCGCCCGCGGCTGAGCGCTGCGGAGCCGCCGCCGCGGCGGCTCGGCCCGGGCGCGGGAACCTGGCGAAGAGACCTTCGGTAATGAATAAATCCGTCGGCAGAACGGCCCACACGGCTTTACCGTGGCCTTCGATGGGGCTCCAGCCCCACACGGTGCTCAGCGCGTCGACGATCTGCAGACCGCGGCCGCTCTCCCGGACCCAGTCCGGCTGGCGCGGGGTGGGGGCGTCGTCGCTGGCGTCGATGACCGCCAGCATGACCTCGCTGACCCGCTTGAGCAGGCACAGCTTGAGGATTTCGGGCTCGGACCGGCCCTGGCTGGCCTGGCTGGACCAGGCGTCCCAGGCCCGCGGGTGCGGGTGGACGTTCGGCCCGTGGTCGGGCCACCCGATCGCCTGGGGCGCGGTCCCGTGCTGGACGGCGTTGACCACCAGCTCGCCGATGATCGTTTCGGCCTCGTCCACCAGCTCGCCGAAGCCCCAGGCCTGCAGGATCTCGCGGGTGAAGTGGCGGGCCGCCCGGGCCGACTCGGGAGATGCGGCCAGTACACAGGAGGTGACAGCGGGTGTTTCCCACCACGCCGACGGCACCGGCAGCAGGGCCGGGGTGTTGAAGCCCGGCTCGGAGTCAGCGTTGCCGCTCACAGCCAAGTCTGTCGCCTGTTCATTGCCTGTAGGAGTGCACGTCAGGACACCATGCTGCCTGATACATTGTGCAAGTGCAAGGCCCAATGCACGTTCATTTGAACATGCAGTATGCGATTCTAGATGTACGCGGCTAGTGCCTATGACGGCTCAGGGGGCCATTCCGGCACGTCACAACGGTCGCAACGTTAACGGACTGACCAGCGCGTCACCAAGGGGGCCGCGTTCAGCGAGGGAGCCACGTCATGGATGAGCCGTACAACGGAATGCCGGCCACGGGGCTGGGCCAGATCAGCTGGCTCAAGAGCAGGCACAGCAATCCGAGCGGCAACTGCGTCGAGGTCGCCTGCCTGCCCGGCGGGGAGGTGGCGGTCCGCAACTCACGCTTCCCCACCGGTCCGGTCCTGCTCTACACCCAGGCCGAGATCGCGGCCTTCCTGCAGGGCGCCAAGGACGGGGAGTTCGACTATGTGCTGTCCTGAGCACGGGGGTACCGGCCGGTGACCGCAAATACGGCGCCGTAAGCCGAATCGACGCCCACCGCAGTCATGTAACCTAATCGAGGTCAGTGCGTGATAGCAGCCGTTATGCCGGACCACGGAGACTGGTTCCACTAACGAACTGCTTAACTGATGGGTAACAAAAAGGCATGTCAAATTATGACATGCACTCTTTGCAATCCCATGATCACGTGCAAAACTTGACCACGCGTTGCTATGTGCCGACGACCGAGGGGTGGCGATGAGCGCAACCGAAGGCGCTCCCTGGGAGGGGCCGGTCCGGAGTTTCGGTCGGCGCGCGAGCGGACCTACGGTTCAGCGGATTGTCCTGGGTGCTCAGCTCCGCCGGCTCCGAGAGAGCCGGGAGATCACCACCGAGCAGGCCGCCGAGGCCATCCGCGGTTCCCACTCCAAGATCAGCCGGATGGAACACGGCCGGGTCGGCTTCAAGGACCGGGACGTCGAAGACCTGCTCACCCTGTACGGCGTGACGAGTACCGCCGACCGGGAGAGCCTGCTCAACCTGGCCCGGGAGGCGGGTAACCCGGGCTGGTGGCACGACTTCGGTGACCTGCTGCCGCACTGGTTCGAGCCGTACATCAGCCTCGAGCAGGCCGCGTCGGTCATCCGCAACTATGAGGTGCAGTTCGTGCCGGGCCTGCTGCAGTCTCCGGCCTACGCCCGTGAGGTCATCCGGCTCGGCCACCCGACCATCGGCGCCGACGAGCTGAACCGCCGGGTCGATCTGCGGATGGGCCGCAAGCGGCTGCTGTCCCGGCCGGCCGCGCCACGACTGTGGGCCGCGCTGGACGAGGCCGTGCTGCGCCGGCCGATGGGCGACACCGCGGTCATGCGGGAGCAGGTGGACCACCTGCTGGAGATGACCGCGCACCCGAACGTGACCCTGCAGATCGTGCCGTTCAACGTGGGCGGGCACTCGGCGGCGGGCGGGCCGTTCTCGATCTTGCGCTTCGCCGAGCCCGAGCTGTCCGACGTGGTCTACCTGGAGCAGCTGACCAGCGCGCTGTACATCGACAAGCCGGTCGAGGTCGACCGCTACCTCGAGGTCATGGAGCGGCTCTGCGTGCAGGCCGAGACCGCGCCCGACTCGATCACCCTGCTGGAGAAGATCCGCGACGAACTGCCCTAGATTTTTCATATCGAAGGTCACGAGCGAGGCCCCCACCATCGGTGGGGGCCTCGCTTCGTTATCGCTCTCAGTGGGGCGCGCCGGGCAGGCCCTCGCTGGTCTCCGGGACCAGGGTCGGGGTGGCCCGGGTCAGCGTCTGCTTCTTGAAGAACGCGGGCAGCGCGATCCGGCAGTAGACGAAGAAGATCAGGCCGGCCAGGGCCGACACGAAGAACACCATGAACGCCCCGCCGATGTGCCAGTGCGGCCAGAACGGCATCAGCCACGAGGTGTAGCTGTTGTCGGTGCCGACGTCCCAGTCCTCCCACAGGCTCCAGACGCCGGCGAAGTACATGATCACGCCGCCCAGGAACGGCAGGATGCCCTGCATCCACAGGTTGCGGGGGGTCTTGGTCAGCGTCTTGCGGTAGTACCAGACGCAGGTGAAGGCGGTCAGCCCGTAGTAGAGGGCGATGTAGAGGCCGATGGAGGTCACCGCGTCGGCGATGACGTTGCCGCCGGACAGGTAGTTCATCAGGACGTAGAGGACGATCGAGACCCCGCCCATGGCGATGGTCGACACGGTGGG
>DASXJM010000418.1:0-6284 GCA_036497405.1 Streptosporangiaceae bacterium
CGCAGTGACCTCGAGGCGATGTCCTCCCCTGAGCTTCACGACCTAGCCATGCGCCGTGCCCTGCACCACGCGGACGTCGGCTTCCTGTGGCAACTGCTGCGCGAGATCCCGGCCGCCGAGGCGGCTGAGGGCAACCCGGGCCGGACCGGGGCCGACCTGTACCGGATTTCGGCCTTGATCTCGGACGCGCTCGGTTCGGGCGAGGGCGAGACCGCCGAGGCGCTCCGCCCGCTGTACCTGGACTACCTGGAGAAGCACAGCGACGACATCCCGCCCGTGAAGCCGGCCGCGCCGGGGGCCTCGGGTGCACCGGGAACGCCGGGCACCCCGGGCGCGAACTAGACGCTGACGTCCATGGTGGGGTCGAACCGGTACCCCACCCGGTGCTCGGTGGTCAGGCACTGGCCGAAGTCGGGGCCGAGCTTGCGCCGCAACCGGCTCACGTGCACGTCCACGGTGCGGGTGTGGTGGCGGGAGTTCTCGCGCTGACCCCAGACCCGCTCCAGCAGGTCGGCCCGGCTGAACACCTGGGCCGGGTTCGCGCTCAGGAACGCCAGCAGCTCGAACTCCTGGTAGGTGAGCTGGACCTCGCGGCCGCCCAGCCACACGCAGCGGCGGGCGTGGTCCACGACCAGGCCGCCATCGGCCCGCTGCGGCGCCTGCACCCGGTCCCGGGCCACTCCGGCCGGGACCGTGTAGCCGACGATGGCCAGAGAGCTGTCGGTGCCGGGAATCGGCACCACGGCCAGCAGCGTGCCGCCCGAACCGGGCTCGTCCGGGCTGGTCAGGCCGTCCAGTCCCGTGGGCAGGGCCGCGGCCAGCTCGGGTGGCAGGTCCGTGGGCAGGCCGGGCTCGGGCCGCAGCGTCCCCTCGGGCAGGACCGCGCCGAGGGCGCGGGCCGCGGCCGGGATCACGGTCCGGGCCGCGGTCTGGGCCGAAGCCTGAGCCGGACTCTTGGCCGGCCCTTTGGCTGGGCTTTTCGGTGGGGCGGGGAGCGGGGCTCGGGCCTCGGTCACGGCGTGCTCCGGGGTGACCTGCGGGGCCGCGGCACTGGAGAACGGCGTCGGCGGGACCGGGCCCGGGTGGGTGGGGACGGTGTCGGGGACAGCGGCCGGCTGGTCCGGCCCGGGAATCTGGAACACTCGGGCGGCGGCGAGCACGTCGGTCGGCATGGTGACTCCTTCACGTACATGGCGGGCGGACCCTCTTTCGGTACGCGACAGCCGGTCCAGCGGATGGCGGACCGGTCAGCGCGGTTCCGGACATGGCGCCCAACACTGGGCACTGGCCACCCGGACGAAGTCCACGTGGCCGCGCCGCACCAGCCGCAAAGCAGTAGTCACCCTCCATATCCTACTTATTAGGTGGGTTTAATCAAGATTGAAGGTCGGAATCTGCGAAACCACCCGTTTTGAGCTGCTGTTTTATCGGGCGGTTAGGGTGCCGGTGTGAAGGTCTACATCAGCGCGGACATGGAGGGCGTCAGCGGCGTGGTCGACGCCGGTGACGTGCAGCCGGGCGGCATCGACTACGAGCGGGGCCGGGCGCTGATGACCGAAGACGTCAACCGGGCCATCCGCGGGGCGCGGGCGGCCGACCCGGACACCGCGGTCACGGTGAACGACGCGCACGGCCCGATGCGCAACATCCTCCCTCAGCAGCTGGACCCGCGGGCCCGGCTGGTGCGGGGGCGGCCCAAGCTGATGGGCATGCTGGAAGGCCTGGACGGCGGCTACGACGCGCTGGTCTGCATCGGCTACCACGCCCGGGCCGGGACCCTGGGCGTGCTCAGCCACTCGTTCATGGGCCACGAAATCGAGGACATGTGGCTGGACGGGCGCCCGGCCGGGGAGATCGGCCTGGCCCAGGCGACCGCGGCCGCGCTGGGGGTGCCGCTGGCCGCGCTCTCCGGCGACGACGCCGCCTGCGCCGAGGTGACGGCCTGGGCCGAGGGCGTGACCACCGTCCCGGTCAAGTACGCCCGGGACCGGTTCGCGGCCGAGCTCCGGCCGGTGCCGGAGGCCCAGGCCGCGATCGAGGCCGGCGTGGCCCAGGGGGTGGCGCGGCTTCCGGCCGTGGGCCCGGTGAACCCCGAGGCCACCCTGGCCGTCCGCTGGCAGTCGGCGTCGGTGGCCCAGCAGCTGTCCGCCATCCCCGGCACCGAGCTGCGGGACAGCCGGACCGTGCAGGTCAGCGGGCCGCTGCCCCGGCTCTACCGGTTGTTCGGGGTGTTCATGCGGGTGGCCACCGCCCTCACCAACCAGCCGCCCTACTGCTAGCGGGCCGGGCGGGGGCCCTAGCGGAGCCAGGCGCTGCTGCCGTCGGGAAGCTCGCCACCGTACCAGGACTCGATGATGCGGCGGGCGATGGAGACCGCAGGCGGCAGGGCCAGTTCCCCGGCCTCCAGGACCCGGATCAGTTCCTCGCGCGAGTACCAGTGGGCTTCGGTGATCTCGTCCGCGTCCACGTGGAAGGTCAGGTCACCGACGGCCCGGGCCCGGAAGCCCAGCATCAGGCTGCGCGGCAGCGGCCAGGGCTGGCTGCCCAGGTAGGTCACCTGGTCCACGGTGATGCCGACTTCCTCGTGCACCTCGCGGGCCACGGCGTGCTCGGCCGACTCGCCCGGGTCCACGAACCCGGCCAGGACCGAGACCCGGTGCTCGGGCCAGGCCTGGTTGCGGGCCAGCAGGCAACGGTCCTCGTCGTCCGTGACCAGCATGATCACGGCCGGGTCGGTACGCGGGAAGTGCTCGGTGTTGTCGGCCGGGCAGGTGGTCGAGTGGCCACCCGGGTTGACCACGGTCGGGGTGCCGTCGATCGGGCAGTGGGTGTGGGTGTCGTGCCAGTTGGCCAGGGCCACCGCGTGGGTCATCAGGCCGGCGTCCCGGTCGTCGAGCAGCGACCCGACCTCGCGCAGGGACAGCGGCCGCGGGGTGCTGTCCCGCTCCGGGGCCTCGCGGCCCGGGCCGGTGCCGCGGGCCGGGGGCGGGTCGTCGGGCGCGCCCTCGATCGGGCCGGAGACCCCGTAGTAGACGACCTCACCGGCGTCGGTGGTCTCCACGCCGAGCAGGAAGCGGACCCCTTCCGGCGCCTCGCGCGGGGAGACGAAGACCAGTTCGGCCCGGCCGCCCGCCATCCGGACCAGGGCCCGGCCGCGGTGCACGACCAGCACCCGGGTGTCCGGGTCGGCCCAGGTCGAGTCCAGCCAGGGGTGGTCGAAGCGCTTTTCGGTGGCCCGGTCGACGGTCTCCCGGGCCAGGATCAGTTCCCCGAGCGGCCCGGCCGCGGCCTCGGCGGTCACGAAGGGGACCCGGACCGGCCCGAGGCCAGGTCCGGCCAGAGGTAGGCGGCCGCCTCGGCCCCCTTGAGCAGCAGGTCCATGTCCACCTTTTCGTTCGGGGCGTGGATGCGGTCGCCGTCCAGGCCGACCGCGACGAACACCAGCGGGGCATCCAGGACCTCGGCCAGATCGGCTTCAGGGCCGCTGCCGCCCTCCCCGGTGAACAGCACCTCGCGGCCGAAGGCCCGGGCCATGGCCCGGCGGGCGGCCTGCACGGCCGGGGAGTCCACCGGCGAGTGCGACGGGCGCACGCCGGGACCGGGCACCACCACCCGGACCTCGACCCCGGTCGGGGTGTGGTCGGCCACGTACTCCTGCAGGGCCGCGGTCACGTCGGCCGGGTCCTGGTCCGCGACCAGACGGAACGACAGCTTGGCGTGGGCCTCGCGCGGGATGATGGTCTTGGTGCCGGGACCGGTGTGCCCGCCCCACATGCCGTTGATCTCGGCGGTGGGCCGGGTCCAGATGCGTTCCAGGGTGCTGAAGCCCGCCTCGCCGGTGGCGGCGCGGCTGTCACCGGCCTCGGCCAGCCAGGCCTGCTCGTCGAACGGGAGCTTGGCGAACAGCTCGCGCTGTTCGTCGCTGAGCGGCCGCACCCGGTCGTAGAAGCGGGGCAGGGTCACCCGGCCGTCACGGTCGTGCAGGCCGGCCAGCAACTGGGCCAGGACCTGCAGCGGGTTGGGCACCGCGCCGCCGAACGACCCCGAGTGCAGGTCGCGGGAGGGCCCGGTCACGTCGATCTGGGCCTCGGCCAGACCGCGCATGCCGATACACATGGACGGCACGTCCCGGGACCACATGGTGGTGTCGGAGACGACGATCAGGTCGCAGCCGAGCCGGTCCCGCTGCTGGTGCAGCAGGCCGGGGAAGTGCGGGGAGCCAGACTCCTCCTCGCCCTCGATCAGCAGCTTGAGGGTGACCGGCGGGGCGTCCTGGCCGGACGCGGCCAGCGCGGCCCGCACCCCCAGCATGTGGAACAGCACCTGGCCCTTGTCGTCGGAGGCGCCCCGGGCCAGGATCTGGCCGTCCTGCTCGATGGGATCGAACGGCGGACTGTGCCATTCCTCCAGCGGGTCGATGGGCTGGACGTCGTGGTGACCGTAGATCAGCACGGTGGGAGCGCCCGGGTCAGCGGCCTTCCACTCGGCGAACACCGCGGGCTGGCCGGGATCATCGGGAGTCCCGGTGTCCCAGATCTCGGCGACCGGGAAGCCGGTCGTGCGCAACTGGCCGACGAGCCATTCGGCGGACCGGCGGACGTCGTCGTGGCGGGCCGGATCCGCGGAGATCGAGGGAATGGCGAGCCAGTCCTTCAGATCCACGAAAAAGGCGCTGGCGTTCTCCTCGACGTACGTCCGGGGGTCCATGAGGCCACTCTAACCAGGCCGGGCAGGCCAGCCAGGGCGCGCCCGGCGGGCGAGGCGGTCAGCGGTTGGGCGCGGTATGCGCGGTGTGCGCGGTGGCCGACTGGCAGCCGGTCAGCAGCACCGAATGGCACGGGCGGGCCGGGGCCTGGTTGGCGGCCGAGGTGTCGACGCGGCTGAGCGCGGAGAAGACCGCGACGATCGCGCCCATCGCGCACACGGTCGCGATCACCGGCAGGATCGCGAGCAGGCGGGCCGGCCAGCGACGGGGAGGGGGGCCCGGGTGCTCGCTGGTCTGGCTACCGGGCCGGGTCGGGCCGCTGGAGCGCGGGCTGAGGCTGAAGAGGTGGCCGGGCTGCGGCTGAGCACCCCGGCCGGGCCGGGCGGCGGACCCGGGCGAGGGCGCGCGGCCGGGGCCGCGAGGCGGAACCGGTGGGTAGAGCCGCCAGCGGGCGGCGCGGATCCCGGCGCTGGCGAACAGCCGCCGGAGCCGGCTGGGGGCGGTCAGCAGCTCCCGCTGCGGCATGGCCTCGGACTGAGTGAGGCGGTTGAACATGGCCAGCTTGGCGGCCAGCTTCGGATCAGAGCGGCGGAGTTCCTCTTCGATCCGGGACAGCGCGCGTTCTTCATCCGCCGCCAGAGCCATGTCGGCCTCCCCGGGGTGACTCGTCGGTCAGCTTTGAGAATCTGCTATCCGATGTACGGCGTTTCTACCGTTTTGGTGCGGAAAAATTCGCCCGGACAAGGGTCCTATCGACAGGGAGCCGAACGGGTGAGGCGGGTGCGACTGAAGCGGCCGGCGGGACGCGCGGATGACGCGCCGGGGAGGTCGCCGGCCGGTGTGGACAAGGGGCTAGCCAGGCGCGGGCCGGTCCGCGACAATCATGACGGACGCCACGTTGCCGCGAGAGCGGGAAGGGAGGTGCGGTCGATGTCTTGCCACCCCTCCGCGCTTCCCGCCGGCTCCTGACGTCGGCCGCGCGGGCGGCGCCGCAGCGAAAGCAGAGCGCCATGAACGCCGCCCACGGCCAGCACGCAGCAATCCTCAACATCACCCTCGACTGCGCGGACGCCCGCGCCCAGGCATCATTCTGGGCGGCCGTCCTGGGCTGGGCCGCGCACGAGGAACGTAACGAGCCCGGGCCAGTCGAGTACCTGGTGGAGCCACCCGCGGGCGGCCTCCCGCGACTGTACTTCACCACCGTCCCCGAGCCGAAGACCAGCAAAAACCGCCTGCACCTGGACCTCATTCCACCCGGCGACGATCCGCGGCAGGAACTGGCCCGGCTCAGCCGCCTCGGCGCCACCGTCCTGGCCGACCAGCCCCCCGGCGCGGGGTGGCTTGTCCTCGCCGACCCGGAAGGCAACGAGTTCTGCCTGGAGGGCGCGGGCCCGGACTAGCCGAAGGCGGGTCTCCGGTCACGGCGAGGCCGTCGGGTACGCCGGGGTGGACGTCGGCGCGGCTACCGGTTGGTGGCGGCGGGGGCGGTGTGAGCCGGGGCGGATGAACAGCCCTGGACCCAGGCGATACCGCAGGCGGCGTCGCCGTGGCCGGTGGTCGGGCCGATGCGGCTGAGCAC
>DASXJM010000419.1:0-13980 GCA_036497405.1 Streptosporangiaceae bacterium
ACGTAGCGCTTCTGGTTCAGCGTCTTGGGCCGGATGGTGCGGCCGCGCGAGGACAGGATGTCCAGGGTCAGCACTTCCGCGGGCCGGACGTCGCGCTCGCGGCGCAGCATCCCGGCCACCCGCTCGACCGCGTCGGCGGACAACTCGGCCCCGTTGGCCTGCAGCTCGAGCAGCTCCTCGAACAGGCCGGAGACCAGCGCGGTCTCCTCGGGGCGGCCGGTCACGGTGATCTCGTTGCCGCGCACGTGGATGTCGGTCGCGAACTCGCGCTCGATGACCCGGAGCAGTTCATCCCCCGAGCCGAGCAGGGCCACCATGGAGCGCTCGGCCGGGATCACGATCCTGACCTGGGACCGCCCGTTATTTCCCGCGGCGCCGGCGGCAGACCGGCCATGGCCACGGACATCATCTGAAATGTTGGTCAATTAGTCGCTCTCGCATGTTCGGCGGACCGGCCGCCGACCCCCGATACCAGCACTGCTTTTACAGGCCAGCGCGGTTTGTGAGACCAGCACTGTTTTGCCTGGCTCTCATGGTATCCGCCGGGACCGGCCATCGTTCATCATCCGGGCGGCCATTCCAGCGGGCGGCCCCCCAGCAGATGCGCGTGCACGTGGTGCACGGTCTGCCCGGCGTCGGCACCCGTGTTGAACACCACCCGGTACCCGGAGCCGGCCACACCCTCGTCCTCGGCGATCTGGCCGGCCAGCGTGGCCACCTCGTCGAGCAGGCCGTCGCCGGCCGCGGCCAGCGCGGCCAGGCTGGGATAGTGCTCGCGCGGGATCACCAGCACATGGGTCGGCGCTTGCGGGTTGATGTCGCGAAACGCGATAGCTCGTGAGCTTTCACGGACAGTTTTGGCCGGTATCTCGCCAGAAGCGATACCGCAGAACAGGCAGTCAGGCACACTGGAATCCTAGCGCCGGGCGGCCTTCCGTACCGTCTTCGCAGGTCTCGCCGCCGCGTTCGGGATCGGGACTGATTTCTTGCCCGAAATGCCGGGTTTGGGACCAAGGTCCCCAGTCCTCAGTGGTTAAGGCCCCTAATCGCTTCTGGCTGTGTTCTCGGCCCGGCCCCGTGGATAGGCTGACAACGCGATCCGGGCGCTTTTGTGCCACAGTCCCGAGATTAGCCGCTTCTGCGGCTTCGGGAAGTGCCACAATGCGCGTGGATCGTTGGCCGTCAAGGCGTCGGGGAGGCGCTGGGGGGCGGTCACGGGATTCGCCAACTCGGGTGGGGTGGGCTAGTTGGGCAGTCATTGCTGTCTGAAGATCGAGATGGGCGGGAACTTGGCGGTGAAGATCCTTGATGGTCGTGGGTGATTTCATGGCCGCAGGTGAACCGGCCAGGGGACGTGCGCGTCCTACTCCTGTGACCGAGACCCTGGTGGCCGGCGCCGTGGTGGGAGCGGCACCTGCACGGCTGGACATGACCGCCGATGAGGCGGTGACCCAGCTCTACAGCAACCACTACCGTTCGCTGGTCCGGCTGGCGAGTCTGCTGGTCCGGGACGAGCCGACGGCCGAAGAAGTGGTGCAGGAGTGCTTCATCGCCATGCACGACGGCTGGCACCGGCTGCGGGAGGAGGACAAGGCGCTCTCCTACCTGAAGCAGGCGGTGGTCAACCGGGCCCGTTCGGTGCTCCGGCACCGCAGCGTGGTGGACCGCAACGCGCCCAAGCCCGCACCGGACATGCCGAGCGCCGAGCAGGGCGCGATCACGCTGCTGGAACGCAGTGCCGTGATCTCCGCGCTGCGGGCGCTGCCCGACCGGCAACGGCAGGCGCTCGTCCTTCGCTACTATGCGGACCTGTCAGAAGCCCAGATCGCCGAGATGATGGGCATCAGCAAGGGTGCGGTCAAGAGCCACACCGCGCGGGGGATGTCTTCCCTCCGGGCGGTCCTGGAGAAGACTGCATAACGGAGAACTACACACGATGACTTCGTCCGACGACGACCTCAGCTGGGTGCTCAGGCGTGAACTCAACGCCGAAGCAGCCCGGCTGGCGGCTGCGCAGGATGGCCTGAGCCAGATCCGCGCGCAGCTGAGGTCGCGACCCTCCGTCCCGGTCTGGGGCCCGCTGTGGGGCGGACTCCGCGTGGACGCCGAGCGGTACGGCCTGCGGGCGCGGCACCTGGCCGCCGAGGCCGCGGACTGGATCGTGGGCGTGACCGGCCGGATCCCGTTCCCGGGCCGGCGGGACCGCGCCGAAGGCCGGCGGGACCGGGCCGAGGGCCGGCGGGACCGGGCCGAGGGCCGGAGCGGCGCCCAGCCGGGCCTGGTCTGGCTGCGGCCGGTACTGGCCGTGGCCGCGGTGTGCATCTTCGCCGGTACGGCCGCGGCCGTACCCGGGCTGCGGCACGCGATCACCAACATCGGCTCGTCCGGCTCGGGCCACACCACCTCGGTGACCGGGCATGGCGGCGGCAGCGGCCTGGGCACCGCGCAGCGGCAGAACGGCGGCAGCAACGGGCCCGGCGGCCAGGCGGGTGCGACCACGTCGGCCAGCCCGAGCCCGAGCGCAACCTGCACCACCCTGGCCAAGCCGCTGCCCAAGGCCAAGGCCAGCCCGGCCAGCTCCGGCGCGGTGAGCCCGACCGTGACCCCGGCCCAGAGCTCGCCGGCGGCCACGCCGACGACCGAGCCGGCCTCGCCGACCCAGGCGCCGACCTCACCGACCGGGTCGTCCGGCCCCACCCCCACGGACACGTCGGGGGCGCCATTGCAGGGGGGCGGCAGCGAGCCTCCCGCCGGCAGCACCAGCCTGAGCAGCAGCCTCAAGCCGTGCCAGGGCCCGACGCTGAAAGGTTCGGCGGCGGCGGCGGGCGCGTCGCAGATTCCGACCGAGATCCCGACTCCGCTCCAGACCAGTGCCCAGGTCGAGAAGCCGGCCGTCACGCCCGCATCGTCCACGCCGGCGACGCCATCCGACCCGGCCAGCAGCACGAGCACGAGCACGGACGCGAGCACGCCGGCGGCTCCCAGCACCAGCAGTTCCGGGTCGCCCTGGAGCCAGGGCTTCGAAACCGCCCGCGCCTGCCGGCATCATCCGCACCCCGGGTGCCCCGGAGCCTAGGCGGTTTTACCAGCGGCCGGTGCGGGACATCAGCACCGCCGCGGCAGCGGCCCCGGCCGTGGAGGCGCGCAGGACCGAGTCGCCCAGGCGGGTCTCGACGGCGCCCGCGGCGGTGAACTCGGTCAGCTCGGCCGGGCTGAGACCCCCTTCGGGGCCGACCACCAGCACCACGTCGCCGTGGGCGGGCAGGTCGAGCCGGGACAGCGCCTGCGCCGCCCCCGGCTCGAGCACCACCGCGCGGGCGGCGGACTTCAGCCGGGTCGCCACCTCGGCCGCCGAGGCCAGCCCGGTGACCTCGGGGATGCGGGCCCGGCGGGCCTGCTTGGCCGCCTCCCGGGCCGCCGAACGCCAGCGGGCCAGGGCCTTGGCGGCTCGATCTCCGGCCGGCCAGCGGGCCACGCAGCGTTCGGCGGCGAACGGGACGATCACATCGACGCCGACCTCGGTCATGGTCTCCACGGCCAGTTCGGCACGGTCGCCCTTGGGCAGGGCCTGGACCACCACGATGCGGGGGTCGGGTGCGGGCACCTCGCGCCGGGACTGGACCCGCAGCGTCACCGAGCCCGGGCCCGCGTCGGTGACCACGCACTCGGCGATCAGGCCGGCGCCGTCGGCCACGTCGACCCGCTCCCCCGGCCTGATCCGGCGCACGGTCGCGGCGTGCCGCCCTTCCGCGCCGGTCAGGGTGATGACGTCAGCGGTCAGGTCGGCGCCGTCAGCCAGGAAAACCGGCGCGGTCATTTAACGTCCCAATGTCCTTGCGGCCTTGCGGCCTTGCGGCCTAGCGGCCGTTGAAGGCGTCGCGCAGCCGGGAGAAGAACCCGTGGTTGCCGGGCGAGAACTTGCCCGGAGGCGCTTCCTCGCCGCGCATCTTGGCCAGGTCGCGCAGCAGCTTCTCCTGCTCGGGGTCGAGCCGGGCCGGAGTCTCCACGGTGACGTGGATGATCAGGTCGCCGCGGCCTGAGCTGTTCAAGTGCTGAACGCCGTGGTTGTACAGCGGGATGACCCCACCGGACTGGGTGCCGGGCCGGATGTCGATGTCGGTCGGGCCGTCCAGGCTCTCCACGTTGAGGGTGGCGCCCAGCGCGGCCGCCACCATCGGGATCGTGACCGTGCAGTGCAGGTCGTCACCCTGGCGCTCGAAGATCGGGTGCGGCCGCTGGGCGATTTCCAGGAACAGGTCGCCGGGCGGGCCGCCGCCGGGGCCGACTTCGCCTTCGCCGGCCAGCTGGATGTGGGTGCCGTCCTCGACGCCGGCCGGGATGCGGACCTTGATCGTGCGGCGGGTGCGGACCCGGCCGTCGCCGTCGCATTCCGGGCAGGGCCGGGGCAGCAGCGTGCCGTAGCCACCGCAGCGCGGGCACGGCCGGGACGTCACGACCTGGCCCAGGAAGGACCGGGCGACCTGGCTGACCTCACCCCGGCCACCGCAGACGTCGCAGGTCTCCGGGTGGGTGCCGGGAGCGGTGCCCTCCCCGGAACAGGTCGGGCAGACCACGGCGGTGTCCACGGTCAGCTCGCGGGTGGCACCGAACGCGCACTCGGACAGGTCGAGCTCGACCCGGATGGTGGCGTTGCGGCCGCGCCGGGCCCGGCTGCGCGGGCCACGGGCGGTGCCCCCGGCGCCGGCGCCGAAGAACGCGTCCATGATGTCGCTGAACGGGAACCCGGGCCCGAAGCCGCCGGCCCCGGCCGCGCCGGCGCCCGCGTCGGCCCGGGCGAACGGGTCGGCGCCCATGTCGTACATCTGGCGCTTCTCCGGGTCGGAGAGCACCTCGTACGCCTGGGTGATCTCCTTGAACCGCTCCTGGGTCTGCGGATCCGGGTTGACGTCGGGGTGAAGTTCCCGGGCGAGCCGCCGGTACGCCCTCTTGATCTCTTCCGGCGCGGCGTCCCGCCGGACTCCGAGGACGGAGTAATACTCGGTCGCCACTAGCTCTCCATCAGAATTTCGCCGACATACCGTGCCACCGCGCTTACCGCTCCCATCGTCCCGGGGTAATCCATCCGTGTCGGGCCCAGCACGGCGAGTTTGGCCAGGGTCTCGCCGCCCGAACCGTAGCCACTGGACACCAGCGACGTGGTCCGCAGTCCCTCGACCGGGTTCTCCCGGCCGATCATCACCGACAGCAGCGACTCATCGGTCGCGTCGCCCAGCACCCGCATCAGCACGACCTGCTCCTCCAGGGCCTGGAGCACGTCCCGCAGGCCCTGGGAGAAGTCGGGCGCGGCCAGGTTGGCGGTGCCGCCGAACACGATCCGCTCCTCGTTCCGCTCGCTCAGGTTGGCCATGATGACCGAGAACACCGCGGCCGCGTTGGCCCGCCCGGCCGGCGGCACACTCTCGGTCAGGCTGGCCACGATCTTGACCGCCTCGGTCAGCCGCCGCCCGTCCAGGCTGGCGTTGAGCAGGGCACGCAGGTGCGCGACGTCATCGTCCTCGCACCGGTCGGGCAGGTCGACCATGCGCTGCTCGACCCGGCCGGTGTCGGTGATCACCACCACCAGCAGCTTCTCGGGGGCCAGCCGGACCAGCTCGATGTGCCGGACCACGGACCGGGTCAGCGACGGGTACTGCACCACCGCGACCTGGCGGGTCAGCTGGGCCAGCAGCCGGACCGTCCGCATCACCACATCGTCCAGGCCGTAGGCCTGGGCCAGGTAGCCCTGGATGGCCCGGCGATCGGCCGAGGACAGCGGCTTCATGTGCGACAGCCGGTCCACGAACAGCCGGTAGCCCTTGTCGGTCGGCACCCGCCCGGCGCTGGTGTGCGGCTGGGTGATGTACCCCTGCTCCTCGAGCACGGCCATGTCGTTGCGGATGGTGGCTGGGGACACGTCCAGGTTGTGCCGGTCCACCAGCGACTTCGACCCCACCGGCTCGTTGGTGGACACGTAGTCCTCCACGATGGCGCGGAGGACGGCAAGCTTGCGCTCGTCCAGCACGTGCTCACCTCCCGGTGCCATCTCCGTGGGCCCAGCTCGCGGTGCCCGTCTCTGGGCCTGTAACCAAGCCCTGGCACTCACGCTTCCTGAGTGCCAAGTCTATTGCCCCTCAGGACCGGCGTGATGGCAAGCGGCAAGAGGGATTCTTCCCGAACACCTGCCCCGCGTGGCGTCCGGCCGGCCCCGGGGACGATCCGGTACGGTCCGGGCATGCGAAGCCACGACTACGGCGGCGACGTGCTGGCCGCCGGGCGGCGTAAGCGTCCGCAGACTCCGCAGCTGGAAGCCGAGTACGGGCTGGTCGTCGAGGACATCGAGGGTCGCTTCTGCGGCGCCGTGGTGGGCTGCGACAAGGGCGCGGTGACGCTGGAGGACCGGCACGGCAAGCGGCGGGTGTTCCCGCTGAACCCGGCGGCGTTCATGGTCGACGGGCGGCCGGTGACGCTGGTCCGGCCGGCCACATCCGGGCCGCCGGTACCCGCGCGGCCCACCCGGACCGCGTCCGGCTCGGTGGCGGCACCGCAGGCGCGGGCCCGGGTGGCCCGGGCCAGCCGCATCTACGTCGAGGGACGGCACGACGCCGAGCTGGTGGAGAAGATCTGGGGCGATGACCTGCGCGACGTCGGCGTGGTGGTCGAGTACCTGGAAGGGGTCGACAACCTGCCCGAGATCCTGGCCGAGTCCCCGCCCGGGGATGGGCGGCGGCTCGGCGTGCTGGTCGACCACCTGGTGCCGGGCTCCAAGGAGAGCCGGATCGCTGACGGGCTGGCCCAGCCGGGCCTGCTCATCGTCGGGCACCCGTACATCGACATCTGGCAGGCGGTGAAGCCGTCCGTGGTCGGCATCAGCCACTGGCCGGACGTGCCGCGCGGGCAGCCGTGGAAGGAAGGCGTGCTGGCCGCCATCGGCTGGACCGGCAGCAGCGCCGCGGCCTGGCAGCGCATTCTCGGCTCGGTGCGGACCTTCGCTGACCTGGAGCCGGAGCTGCTGGGCCGGGTCGAAGAACTGATCGACTTCGTTACTGAATAGCCGGGCTCGTGGTTGGTCTCGTTGCCGGCCGGGCGGGGTTACTCCGGGTGGAGTAGGGCGGCTCCACCTGCGGGGGGACGCCGGGGGCCGGGGGGCGGGCTTACGCTGGGCGGCATGGACGGCCAAGCGATGCTGCGCTGGTGGCGCGCTGGCGGCCGGGACGTGGTGTACGCGCTGATCATGACCGGGGTCACGGTGTTCGGCGCCTACGGTGAAGCGCACCCGCAGCAGGTCAGCGACCAGCTGCCGCCCGGTTCGGCCGCGGCGCACACGCCGGACTCGGCGCTGATCCTGGTCGTGGTGGCCGGGCTGGTGCTGGTCGTCCGGAACCGCTGGCCGCGGGTGGTGCTGGCCGTCTCGGCGGGCTCGGTGGTGGTGTACTCACTGCTCGGGTACGTGAACGGGGCCGCCGTGCTGCTTCCGGTGGTGGCCCTGTACACGCTGGCCACCCTGCTGTCCGCGCGCCGGGCGCTGGCCTGGGGCGTGCTGATCACCGCGGTGCTGATGGGCGCGACCGCGGCCCACAACCCGTTCGGGCCGACCGGGGCCGGGTTCTGGCTGCTGCCCGGGCTGACCGTGGCGGCCACGCTGGGCGGGATCGCGGTGGCCAGCCGCCGGGCCTACATCGCCTCCATCCAGGACCGGGCCGAGGCCGACGCGCGGCGCACCATCGACGAGGAGCGGCTGCGCATCGCCCGGGAGCTGCATGACGTGGTCGCCCACACCATGGCCACCATCAACGTGCAGGCGGGCGCGGCCGCGCACGTGCTGCGCGACCGGCCGGACGTGGCCGCCGAGGCGCTGGCCACGATCAAGAGCGTGAGCAAGGACGGCCTGCGCGAGCTGCGGGCCATCCTGGACGTGCTCCGGCAGGCCGACGAGGCCGACCCGACCCGGCCCACGCCGGGCATGGGGCAGCTTCCCGGGCTCATCGACCGGGCCTGCCGGGCCGGGCTGGAGACCACCTTGATCGTGCACGGCTCGTCCCGCCGGCTGCCCGCCGCGGTCGACCTGGCCGCCTACCGGATCGTGCAGGAGTCGCTGACGAACACCATCCGGCACGCCGGTCCGGCCACGGCGGCGGTCACGCTGACCTACGCCGACGGCGAGTTCCTGGTCGAGGTGACCGACACCGGCCTGGGCGGGGCTGGTCTCGATGGAGCCGGCCCGGGCGGGCCGGACGCCAGCGGGGGGCACGGGCTGATCGGGATGCGGGAGCGGGCGTCGTCGGTGGGCGGGTCGCTGGCGGCGGGCCCGCAGCCGGACGGCGGGTACCGGGTCATGGCCCGGATGCCCGCCGCGGGCCGGGCCGTGCCCGACCCGATCAGCGGCCCGGGTGACGGGCCGGGCAGCGGGCCGGGTGACGGGCCGGGCAGCCGGCCGAACGGGGCCAGGGACGAGACGGTGACGGCGGACCGGGGGCTGGCTTGATCCGGGTGCTGCTGGCCGACGATCAGGCGTTGATCCGGGCCGGGTTCCGGGTCCTGCTGGAGGCCGACCCGGAGCTGGAGGTCGTGGGCGAGGCCGTGGACGGGCGGCAGGCGGTGGAGCTGGCCCACCGGGAGCGGGCCGACGTCGTGCTGATGGACATCCGGATGCCGGAGATGGACGGCCTGGAGGCAACCAAGCGGATCGCGGCCAACGAGGACCTGGCCGGGGTCAAGGTCATCATCTTGACCACGTTCGAGACCGACGAATACGTGTTCCAGGCCATCCGGGCCGGGGCCAGCGGATTCCTGGTCAAGGACACCGAGCCGGCCGACCTGCTGCAGGCCATCCGGGTGGTGGAACGGGGCGACGCGCTGCTCTCGCCGAGCGTGACCCGGCGGCTGATCACCGACCTGGCCACCCGGCCGGCCGGGCCCGCGCCGGCCGCGGGCAAGATGCTGGCCGCGCTGACCGACCGGGAGCGGGAGGTGCTGGCGCTGGTCGCCACCGGGCTGTCCAACGAGGAGGTCGCGAACCGGCTCTACCTGAGCCCGCTCACGGCCAAGACGCACGTGAGCCGGATCATGACCAAGCTCAGCGCGCGGGACCGGGCCCAGCTGGTGGTGCTCGGCTACGAGACCGGCCTGGTCACCCCCGGGCAGCAGGTACAGCTGCCCTAACGGGGCGGGGCCCCGGGGTGTGGGGGCCCAGGGCGCCGAGGTCAGTCGGTCAGGTCGCGGATGACGGCGTCGGCGAGGAGGCGGCCGCGCAGGGTCAGGACCACCCGCCCGGCGGCCAGGGCGCCCGGGTCGGCCAGCCCGTCGGCGGCGGCCCTGGCGGCGGCGTCCCGGCCCGCGTCGTCCAGCTCGCTCACGGGGCAGCCGCCGGCCAGCCGGGTCAGCAGCATGATCCGTTCCAGCTGCTGCTCGGCCGGGGTCAGGGTCTCCCGGGCGTAGCCGGGGCTGGCCCCGGTCGCGATCCGGCCCGCGTAGGCGGCGGGGTGCTTGACGTTCCACCAGCGGGTGCCGCCGACGTGGCTGTGCGCGCCCGGGCCCGCGCCCCACCAGTCGGCGCCGGTCCAGTAGAGCAGGTTGTGCGCGCAGCGATCGGCCGGGGCGGCGGCCCAGTTGGACACCTCGTACCAGCTCAGGCCGTGGGCGGTCAGGACCTCATCGGCCATCAGGTAGCGGTCGGCCATGGCGTCGTCGTCGGGGGCGGGCAGTTCGCCGCGCCGGATCCGGGCCGCGAGCCGGGTGCCGTCCTCCACGATCAGCGCGTAGGCCGAGATATGGTCCGGCCCGGCGGCCAGGGCCGCGTCCAGCGAGTGCCGCCAGTCCTCATCGGTCTCCCCCGGGGTCCCGTAGATCAGGTCCAGGCTGACGTGCTCGAAGCCCGCCTCGCGGGCCCAGCGGGCGCACTGGGCCGGGCGACCCGGCTGATGCACGCGGTCCAGCACGGCCAGCACCCGCGGCTCGGCCGACTGCATGCCGAACGAGATGCGGGTGATCCCCTCGGCCCGCAGCCGGGCCAGGACCTGGGGGGTGATGGTCTCGGGGTTGGCCTCCACCGTGACCTCGGCCCCGGCCGCCAGCCCGAACTCGCCGTCGATGACCCGAAGGAGGCCACCCAGCTGACCGGGGGCCAGCAGGGTGGGTGTGCCGCCGCCGAAGAACACCGTGCTGACCGGGACCTCGGGCGGGCTGAGCTGGCCGGGCGCGCGCAGGACGCGGCGGGCGAAGCGGATCTCGGCCGCGGCCTGATCCGGGTAGGTGTCCCGGGAGGAGCGGTGCCCGTCGTCGGCGCCGAGCTCGGTGGCGGTATAGGTGTTGAAGTCGCAGTAGCCGCACCGGGTGGCGCAGAACGGGACGTGCACGTAGAAGCCGAACGGCCGCTGCCCCAGGCCCGCCCGGGCAGCAGCAGGCAGCGACCCGTCGGGGGGGACCGGATCGCCATCAGGCAGGACGGAAGGCACGTCCGCAGGTTAATCGACGTCACGGGACGCGTTATCCGGGGCAGCGTCGGCTACTATCGAAGGGTCGGACCCGCGGGAGGTTCTGGTGGCAGACGACCAGTCGTACCGTGCACGTCCCGGTTATTTCGATCCCGGTGGCGCGGCCCACATGCATGGGTCACTGCGCGCGTCGGACACCGATCGTGAGCAGCTGGTCGACGTGCTCAAGGCGGCGTTCAGCGAGGGACGGCTGGACCAGGACGAGTACACCTCCCGGATGGAGCAGGCCTACTCGGCCAAGACCTACGGGGAGCTCCGGGGCCTGGTCGCCGACCTGCCCGGCCCGGTGCCGCCGGCCGTCCCGTACCAGTACACCCGGTACCCGGTGGCCAAGCCGGCCAACTCGATGGCGGTGGCCTCGATGGTCCTCGGGCTGGCCACTCCGCTGTTCGGCCTGACCGCCATCCCGGCCGTCATCCTGGGGCACAAGGCCCGGCGGCAGATCCGCTACACCGGCGAGCGCGGCAACGGTATGGCCCTGACCGGCCTGGTCATCGGCTGGGCCGCGATCGGCCTGTTCGTGCTGCTGGTCACGGTGGGCATTCTGGCCGCCATCGCCAGCACGGGCGGCACCTCGTACACCACCACCCCGTACCTGGGGACCCCGGCGGTACCGCAGGCGGCACCGATCGCCCGGCCCCTCGGCCCGCACCACATCCAGCAGATGGGGCCGCACCACTAGCGTGCCTTCTTGTCCCCCTTGTCCCCGCCCTGCTGGGTGGTGAGGGCGGCCACGAACGCCTCCTGGGGCACGTCGACCCGGCCGATGGTCTTCATCCGGCGCTTGCCTTCCTTCTGCTTCTCCAGCAGCTTGCGCTTACGGGTGATGTCACCGCCGTAGCACTTGGCCAGCACGTCCTTGCGGATGGCCCGGATGTTCTCGCGGGCGATGACCCGGGCGCCGACCGCGGCCTGGATAGGCACCTCGAACTGCTGGCGCGGGATCAGTTCCTTGAGCTTGGCCGTCATCGACAGCCCGTACTCGCGGGCGTTGTCGGCGTGCACGATCTGGCTGAAGGCGTCGACCGGCTGGCCCTGGAGCAGGATGTCCACCTTGACCAGGTTGGCTTCCTGCTCGCCTTCGGGCTCGTAGTCCAGCGAGGCGTAGCCGCGGGTGCGCGACTTGAGCTGATCGAAGAAGTCGAAGATGATCTCGGCCAGCGGCATCATGTACCGGATCTCGACCCGCTCGGCCGACAGGTAGTCCATGCCGACCAGGGCACCCCGGCGGCTCTGGCACAGTTCCATGATCGTGCCGATGTAGTCGCTGGGAGAGATGACGGTGGCCCGCACGATCGGCTCGAAGACCTTGGCGATCTTGCCGCCCACGGCCTTGCCCTCGGCGTTGGTGGCGTTGCCGGGCAGGGTCGCGCTGGGGGCGCCGGTGCCGCCGGGGAAGTCGCTCGGGTTGGTCACCCGCAGCTCGACCCCGGACTCCATCACCACCCGGTAGACCACGTTGGGCGCGGTGGAGATCAGGGATAGGTCGAATTCGCGTTCCAGCCGCTCACGGACGATCTCCATGTGCAGAAGGCCCAGGAAGCCGCAGCGAAAGCCGAAGCCGAGGGCGGCCGACGTCTCCGGCTCGTAGATCAGCGCGGCGTCGTTCAGCCGCAGCTTGTCGAGGGCGTCGCGCAGGTCCGGGTAGTCGTCGCCGTCCACCGGGTACAGGCCGGAGAACACCATCGGCCGCGGGGTCGAGTAGCCGGCCAGCGGCCCGGCGGCCGGGTGGGCGGCGCTGGTGACGGTGTCGCCGACACGGGCCTGGCGGACGTCCTTCACCCCGGTGATCAGGTAGCCGACCTCGCCGGCGGCGAGTCCGCCCGACGGCTGCGGCTCCGGCGAGATCACCCCGACCTCGAGCGTCTCGTGGACGGACCCCGTGGACATCATCAGGCTGCGCTCGCGCTTGGACAGGCGGCCGTCCACCACCCGGACGTAGGTGACCACGCCTCGGTAGGTGTCGTAGACCGAGTCGAAGATCAGGGCCCGGGCCGGCGCCTCCGGGTCGCCGGCCGGGGCCGGGACCTGGTCGACGATCGCGTGCAGCAACTCCTCCACACCCTGCCCGGTCTTGGCCGAGACCCGGAGCACGTCGCCGGGGTCGCAGCCGATGATGCCGGCCAGTTCCTCGGCGTACCGCTCGGGCTGGGCCGCGGGCAGGTCGATCTTGTTCAGCACCGGGATGATCTGCAGGTCGGCTTCCAGGGCCATGTACAGGTTGGCCAGGGTCTGGGCCTCGATGCCCTGGGCCGCGTCGACCAGCAGGACCGCACCTTCGCAGGCGGCCAGCGACCGGGACACCTCGTAGGAGAAGTCGACGTGGCCGGGGGTGTCGATGAGGTTCAGCACGTAGGGCTGGCCGTCGGCCCCGGTCCAGGGCAGCCGGACCGCCTGGCTCTTGATGGTGATGCCGCGTTCCCGCTCGATGTCCATCCGGTCCAGGTACTGGGCGCGCATGTTGCGGTTCTCGACCACGCCGGTGAGCTGGAGCATGCGGTCGGCCAGCGTGGACTTGCCGTGGTCGATGTGCGCGATGATGCAGAAATTCCGGATCACCGAGGGATCGGTGGCCCCGGGCTCGACAGCGGTCGCAGGCGACGTCGTAGGTGACACAGACATCCGTTGGTGGTGAGAAGTTGGGGTGACGATCCCTTAGCCTATGCGGGACTGCTGGCCTGGGAGGTCCGCATGCCACCTGGCACGTCGCCTGGCAAGCCCACCGACTGGGTGACCTTTGTGCTGACCCGGGTGCTGGCGGCCGCGGCGGCGATCCTGATCGTGATCGTCGTGGCCGGGTTCGTGCTGGCCCATCAGGCCAGCGGGCCCACGGCGAGCTGGGCCGGCTCCACCGGGCATGACGGGCTGTGGCTGGGGCCGGGCTGGGTGAACGCCAGCGGCACCGGCCCGGCCGACACCACGGCGGGACGGGCCCGGCTGGCGACCCAGATCCGGGCGTCGGGGGCAGCCGACGTGTACGTGCCGGCCGGCCAGGTCGACGCCACCGGCCAGCTGGCCCAGGTGCCACAGGCAGCGTCGCTGCTGAGCTGGTTCCACCGCACGTTCCCCCGCGTCACCGTCTGCGCCGGGCTGACCGGGGCGGTCGGCCGCGGCCACCTCGACCTGGACGACGCCGGCACCGAGCAGCACCTGGTGGCCAGCGCTCAGTCACTATTGAAGGCTGGTTTCCGGGGCATCAGCTACGACCTGAGCCCGGTCGCCAGTGGCGACCATGGGCTGCTGACCGTGCTGGCTAAGACCAGGGCCCTGCACCCGGCCGTCCTCTCGGTGGACACCCCCAAGCTGGAGCCGCTGGCCGGGATGAGACTGCCGGCCTCGCTGCTCCTGGGCCACCCGGTGTTCTGGACGTCCGGTTACCTGAGCCAGGTGGCCAGCCGGGTGACCCAGGTCGCGGTGCTGGGCTTCGACACCGGGGTGCCGCTGTCCTCGTGGTACAGCGGCTACGTCAAGCACGAGACGTCGGCCGCCC
>DASXJM010000420.1:0-4270 GCA_036497405.1 Streptosporangiaceae bacterium
TGGGACCGGGTCCGGTCGTAGAACCACAGCGTGCAGGTGGGGCCCTCGCACGGCCGGACCAGTTCGCGGGCGCCGGTGGTGAGCAGCTGGGCAGCGGCCTCGGCGGGCGGGACCAGCAGCTGGGCCGGGGTGTCCCAGGAGTGGCGTTCGGCGAGGACCGGGTGGCCGTCTCGGTCGGCCTCGATCCGCGGAAAGCGGTGGTCGGCGGCCAGGATGCCGTTGAGGCGGTCGCGGACCGTGGCCGGAAGGGCTGGGGCGGCCGGGCCTGGTGGGGTGACCGGGTCTGCCGGGGTGACCGGGTCTGGTGGGGTGGCCGGGATGGGGGCTGGGGTGGTCGCCCAGGTGGCCACCGAGGGGCGCAGCCATTCCCGCAGCTGGACGGCCTGGGTCGCGGCCGCGTCCAGGTCGGCTGGGCTGAACCGTGCCTCGATCTCGGACCGGTCGGCGGCGTCGATGAAGCCGGCCCGGGTCAGCCAGGCCAGGTAGGCCGGGCCGCCGGTCAGCAGCTCAACCGGGTCCCGCACCGGGGTGGCGATGCTGTTCAGGAAGTCCAGGGCGGGATGATCCCCCAGGCCGATCGTGTCTACGCCGTCCACGCACCCTCCTCGCTAACCGTTAAATCTTCCATTGACAGGTTATCATCGACTTAGTAACCTCTCAAATAAGTTTTTAACGGTTACAGGAGGAAGGGCTCCCATGGCTGTCATTCGCCACCGCCGGATCAGGGTCGACGACCTGGACGTGTTCGTCCGCGAGGCCGGCGACCCCGGCCGCCCGACCCTGGTGCTGCTGCCCGGTTACCCGTCCAGCACCCGCGCCTACGTCCGGCTGATCGACCGGCTGGCCCTGGACTGGCACACCGTGGCCATCGACTACCCCGGCTTCGGCAGCTCCGACCCGCTGCCCGGGACCCCGACCTTCGACCGGCTGGCCGACGTCACCGGCCGGGTCATCGACCAGCTGGGCATCGGCGACTACGCGATCTACATGTTCGACTTCGGGGCCCCGGTCGGGTTCCGGATCGCGCTGCGGCACGACCAGCGGGTACGGGCCATCATCACCCAGAACGGCAACGCCTACGCCGAGGGGCTCGGGCCGGCCGTCGAAGGGCTGGGGATCTGGTGGCAGGACCGCGCGGCCGGGCAGCACTTCGCCGACGAGACCGTCACCCTGGCCGGGACCCAGAGCCAGTGGCTGGCCGGGGCGCACGACCCCGAGCTGATCGACCCCGAGCAGCCCCTGGCCGACCAGGCGGTCATCGACCGGCCGGGCCGGGCCCAGTACATGCAGGACCTGCTGTGGGACTACCAGACCAACCCGGTCCGCTATCCGGGCTGGCAGGCCTGGCTGCGCCAGCGGCAGCCGGTCCTGCTGGCCATCTGGGGCCAGAACGACCCGTTCTTCATTCCGGCCGGGGCCCGGGCCTACTCCGGTGACGTGCCCGCGGCCGAGGTCATCCTGCTCGACACCGGCCACTTCGCCCTGGAAGAGGAGGCCGACACCATCGCCGAGCACACCGGCCGGATGTTGCGCGTCGCGTTCCCGGGGTGATTGGGCCCGAGCCCCCGGAGTGCGTGCAAAAAGTGTCGTGATAGCAGCCGTTTTGGCACGCAACCCCTGGAGGTTGGGGGTTGTGGGGCGCTCGGGGTCGTGAGTGGTTGGCGAGTCTGGGGTGTGGGGCTGGGTGGGAGCGGGTCAGCCGGAAGCCGGGTCCGGGGGGAGTTCGGCTCGGTGGTGGCGGGACTTGATGAGGACGACCAGGGTGATGGCGGCCAGGGCGGGCAGCAGCGCGGCCGGGCGGGCGTGGCGGATCAGGACCGCGCCGCAGGCGGCCCCGACCACCAGGGTGGCCAGCCCGAGGGCGGCGGCGGGGTCGGCCTTCCGGGCCTGGCCGGTGGCCAGGGCTTCGACCAGGCCGGTGAGGGCGCCGGTCATGTAGGTGGTGGAGGGGTTGCCGACGATGGTGCGGGCCGCGGCGCCCTGCATGCCCAGGCACACGCCCGCCACGACCAGCAACAGGTCAGTGGCGGCGGCGGGCGGGCGGGCCTGGTAGCCGATCCAGCCGGCGTTGACCGCGATCAGCAGGAGGCACTCGATGCCCAGCACGATGGTGGCCCGGCGCGGCCAGTCGGGTCGGGGCTCGTCCGCTTCGGAACGCGCGGCCAGGTGGGCCAGCCGGCTGCCAATGGCCACGCCCGCCACGTACCCGGCCACGGCCATGACCGCGTGCAGGGCCGGCTCCAGGGTGGTGGTGCCGATACCCCGGCCGATCAGGATCAGGTTGCCGGTGATCACGCTGGTGAACGCGCCGCCAATGACGGTCAGGGTGACGGCGTCCACGCATCCGCTGGCGAAGGTGAGCAGGCCGACCAGATACAGGTGGCGCGGACGCTGCGGGAGGTCGGCCATGTGCCGACCTTAATGTGTTGGGGCTGGTGTGACCGGGCACACATCGAATGGGGGAAACAAACGAAGGAGCAGCCTGCGTTTACCGCAGCGGTAACGCAGACAGCTACTTCGTTTTTGTCTAGTCCGTCACGAGGGGACTCCATGACCACGCCAGACACGTCGACGGCCGCGGCCCAGGCGGGCGGCCCGGCCGGCGCCAACGACGATCCGAACTACCCGCGACGCTGGATCATCCTGGCCGTCCTGGCCACCGCTCAGCTGATGGTGGTGCTCGACGCCACCATCGTGAACATCGCGTTGCCGCACGCCCAGGCCGCGCTGCACTTCTCCAACAGCGACCGGCAGTGGATCGTCACCGGCTATTCGCTCACCTTCGGCAGCCTGCTGCTGCTGGGCGGGCGGATCGCCGACCTGTTCGGCCGCAAGCGGGTCTTCCTCATCGGCATCATCGGCTTCGCAGCGGCATCGGCGTTCGGGGGCGCGGCGCAGAACTTCGCCATGCTGCTGACCGCCCGCGCGGTCCAGGGCGCGTTCGGCGCGCTGCTGGCCCCGGCCACGCTGTCGCTGCTCACCACCACCTTCACCGATTCCGCCGAGCGGGCCAAGGCCACCGGCATCTACGGCGCCATCGCCGGCGGCGGCGCGTCCGTCGGGCTGCTGCTGGGCGGCATCCTCACCGAGTACCTCGACTGGCGCTGGGTCATGTACGTGAACGTGCTGATCGCCGCGTTCGCGTTCGCCGGCGGCGTGGTGCTGCTCCGGTCGGTGTCCAACCCCGAGCGGCCGCGGCTGGACCTGGTCGGCGTGGTGCTGGCCGGCATCGGGCTGTTCGGCATCGTCTTCGGTTTCTCGAACGTGTCGATGTCTTCCGGAAGCACGGGCTGGACCAAGCCGCTCACGCTGATCAGCCTGATCGGCGGCGTGGTACTGGTGGCCGCGTTCGTGCTGTGGGAGCGGCGGGCGTCGCACCCGCTGCTGCCGCTGCGGGTTGTCACCGACCGCAACCGCGCGGGCGCGTACGTGGCCATGTTCCTGGCCGCGATCGGCATGTTCGGTGTGTTCCTGTTCCTGACCTACTACCTGGAGGAGACTCTCCGGTACAGCGCGGTCAAGACCGGGGTGGCGTTCCTGCCGCTGACCCTGATCCTGGTCGTAGTGGCCGGGGCCGGCAACGTGATCCTGCTGACCCGGGTCAGCCCGCGGATCGCGGTCCCGTCCGGGCTGGTGCTGGCCGGGGTGGGCATGGCTCTGCTGACCAACATCGGCCTGCACGGCAACTACGTGGCCGACGTGCTGCCCACCCTGCTGCTGGTCGGGATCGGGCTCGGCCTGGTGTTCGCGCCCGCGTTCACCCTCGGCACCCTGGGCGTCGACCGGGACGACGCGGGCGTGGCCTCGGCCACGATCAACGTGGCCCAGCAGATCGGCGGCTCGATCGGCACCTCGCTGCTGAACACGATCGCGGCCACCGCCGCGGCCAGCTACATCACGGCCCACGCGGCGTCGATCACCTCGGCCGCGGGCAAGCAACTGGTCACCGCGAACGGCCTGATCCACAGCTACCACGTGGTGTTCTGGGTCGCGGCCGGGATCTACGTCGGGGCCGCGGCGCTGACCGCGCTGCTGCTCCGGTCGGGCGTGGCCATCCCGCGCGAGGGCACCGGCTCCGGGACCCAGGCGCCCGCGGTGCACGCCTGATGGCGATCTCCGCGGCGGACGTCGGGGAGCCGCGGCGGCTCCGGGCGGACGCCGCCCGCAACCGCCAGCGGCTCATCGACGCCGCCGCGGAGGTGTTCGCCGCCCGCGGGCTGGACGCGACCCTGGACGAGATCGCCCGGCACGCCGGGGTCAACGTGGCCAC
>DASXJM010000421.1:0-1566 GCA_036497405.1 Streptosporangiaceae bacterium
CACGTGCCGTCCTACATCGTCCAGACGGTGGCCTCGATCCAGCTCAGCTTCCTGCTGTCCCGGTATCTGACCTGGCGCGACCGCAGCGTGTCGTTCGGCCACGGGCTGGTCAAGTTCAACGCCCAGCAGCTGGCCGTGACCGGCCTGGGCATGGCCGGCTACGCGGTGCTGGAGTGGCTGGGCATGAACTACGTCATCGCCAACGTGCTGGTCACCGGGCTGCTGACCCCGGTCAGCTTCGCGTCCAGCCACCTGTGGTCGCTGCGCCCGCACCGCGCCACCGAGCCTGAGTTCACCCCGGGCGTGGCCCCCACCCGCCCGCAGCCCATCTACGGGCCGCGGTACTGAACGTTCCGGTTGCGGCGCGGCCTCGGGCAGGGCGCGCTAGGACGTGACGGTGGCGATGGCGCGGCCGGCCTGGCGGCCGGAGAACAGGCAGCCGCCCAGGAACGTGCCCTCCAGCGACCGGTAGCCGTGCACCCCGCCGCCGCCGAAGCCGGCCACCTCGCCCGCCGCGTACAGGCCGGGCACCACGTCGGTGCCGTTCGAGGCGGTCGACAGGACCCGGCCGGACAGGTCGGTCTGCAGGCCGCCCAGGGTCTTGCGAGTCATGATGTTGAGCCGGACCGCGATGAGCGGGCCGGCCGCCGGGTCCAAAATCTTGTGCGGGGCGGCCGTCCGCATGATCCGCTCGCCCAGCGACCGGCGGGCGTTGCGGATGGCCATGACCTGCGCGTCCTTGCTGAACGAGTTGTCCATCTCCCGGTCCCGGGCCACGATCTGCCGCTCCAGGTCGGCCAGGTCGATCAGCGGCTCCTCGGTCAGCTTGTTCATGCCCCGCACCAGCTCGGGCAGGGTGTCGGCCACCACGAAGTCGGCCCCGTGCTCCTTGAACGCCTCGACCGGGGCGGGCGCGCCACCCCGGGCCCGGGCCAGCAGGGCCTTGAGGTCTTTGCCGGTCAGGTCGGGGTTCTGCTCCGAGCCGGAGAGCGCGAACTCCTTCTCGATGATTTTCTGGGTCAGCACGAACCAGGAGTAGTCGTAGCCGGACCGGCAGATGGCCTCCAGCGTGCCCAGGGTGTCGAAGCCGGGGAAGTTCGGGCCCGGGAACCGGCGACCGCGGGCGTCGAACCACAGCGAGGACGGCCCGGGCAGGATGCGGATGGCGTGCTGGGCCCAGATCGGGTCCCAGTTCTGAATGCCCTCGGTGTAGTGCCACATGCGGTCCGAGTTGACGATCCGGCCCCCGGCCTGCTCGGTGATGCCCAGCATCCGGCCGTCCACGTGGGCGGGCACCCCGCAGATTAGCCGGTCCGGGACCGGCCCGAGCCGGGCCGGCCAGTTCTGCCGGACCAGGTCGTGGTTGGCGCCGATGCCGCCCGCGGTGACCAGGACCGCCGGTGCGTGCAGCTCGAACTCCCCGGCCGCGGTCCGGGAACTGGCGTAGCCCCGGCCGGCCGAGCTGGGCTCCAGCACCGTGCCGCGCACGCCGTCGACGGCGCCGTCGGTGACGGTCAGCCCGTCGACCCGGTGCCGGAACCGGAACTGGACCCGCCCCTCGGACAC
>DASXJM010000422.1:0-12872 GCA_036497405.1 Streptosporangiaceae bacterium
CCGGGAGGATGTCGAGGGCGTCTACGCCGGGCTCCGGCCGCTGCTGAGCGGGGAATCCGAGTCGACGTCCAAGCTGTCGCGGGAACACGTGGTCGGCCACCCAGTGCCCGGACTCGTCGTGGTGGCCGGCGGCAAGTACACCACCTACCGGGTCATGGCCAAGGACGCGGTGGACGAGGCCGCCTTCGGCCTGGACGCCCGGGTGCCGGAGTCCTGCACCGACCGCGTCCCGCTGCTGGGCTCCGACGGGTACCAGGCCCTGTGGAACCAGCGCCGGACGCTGGCCGCCGAGGCGGGCATCCACCCGGCCCGGGTCGAACACCTGCTGCACCGGTACGGCTCGTGCATCCACGAGCTGATCGCCATGCTGCGGGCCGAGCCCGCACTGGCTGATCCGCTGCCCGGAGCCGACGACTACCTGGCCGTCGAGGCCCGGTACGCCGTGACCCACGAGGGTGCCCGGCACGTCGACGACGTGCTGGCCCGGCGGACCCGGATCTCCATCGAATCCTGGGACCGCGGCGTGGCCGCCGCCCCCGCGGTGGCCGAGCTGCTGGCCGGGCCCCTGGGCTGGGACGCCGACCAGACCAAGCGTGAGGTGGACCACTATCTGGCCCGCGTTCGGGCTGAACGGGACTCTCAGACCAAGCCGGACGACGACACTGCCGAGGCCGCCCGCCTGGGCGCCCCCGAGATCCGTCCCCCGGTGGCCGTCCGGGGCCTGTGAGGCGGGCGGGGTCAGTGACCTGGGCGCGGCCGGGGGCTGGGTCCGGTTTGCCGCAGATGCTGCGGAGAAACGGACCCAGCGTGGACTGCACCCCGTGGTGCTGAGGCGGCTGGGACCGTGTGACGAGGCGGGAGCTGGCGCAGTGGCGGGTCAGGGGCTGACGCGGGGGAGCTCGGGGACGGGGCCGTGGCCCAGGCGGACCAGGGTCTCGGCCTGCTCGGCGGCGACGGGCATGGCCAGGAGGTAGCCCTGGCCGTATTGGCAGCCCATGGAGACGAGCAGGTCGCGCTGGACCTCGGTTTCGATGCCTTCGGCGATGACGTCGAGGTGGAGGGTCTTGGCGATGCCGATGATGCCCTCGACCAGGGCCAGGCGTTGCTCGGACACGGCGATGCCGTCCACGAAGGACTTGTCGATCTTGAGGACGTCGATGGGCAGCTCGCGCAGGTAGGACAGGGACGAGTAGCCGGTGCCGAAGTCGTCGATGGCCAGCTTGACGCCGATCGCCTTGAGCTCGACCAGGTCGGCCAGGAGCCGCTCGTCCTGGCGGAGCAGCACGGTCTCGGTCAGCTCCAGCATCAGCGACGACGGCGACAGCCCGGTCCGGGTCAGGACCTGGCGCACGCCGTCGACGAAGCCGGGGTCGCGGAACTGGCGGGCCGACACGTTGACGCTGGCGTACAGCGGGGGGCGGCCGTCGCCCCGGGGCCGCCAGCGGACCAGCTCGGTGGCGGCCTGGCCCAGCACCCAGGACCCGAGCGGGACGATGTGCCCGGTCTCCTCGGCCAGCTCGATGAACTGATCGGGCTGCATCATGCCCCACTCGGGGTGCGGCCAGCGGACCAGGGCCTCGAACCCGGCGATGGCCCCGCTGGTCAGCGTGACGATCGGCTGGTAGGCCAGGGTGAAAGCCGAGGTGCTGACCGCCTTCTCCAGCGCGGCCTGCACCTCCCGGCGCCGGATCATCCCGGCGCTGAGCACCGGGGCGTACCGGCGCCACTGCCGCTTGCCCGATTGCTTGGCCGCGTACAAGGCCAGGTCGGCGTGGCGGAGCAGCTCATCCACGTCGGCGCTGTCTTCGGTGGTGGCCACGCCCACGGTGGCGGTGGTGATCACCGAGCCGTCGGCCAGGTCGAAGGCGTCGCTGAAGGCCCGGACCACCCGCTCGGCGAACGCCTCGACCGCGGCCGGGTCGGCCAGGTGCTCGACCAGCAGCGCGAACTCGTCGCCGCCGAGCCGGGCCGCGGTGTCGGACTCCCGGATCACCGCCGACAACCGGATGCCCGCCGCCACCAGCAGCTCGTCGCCCACGCTGTGACCCATGGTGTCGTTGGTCATCTTGAAGTCGTCGAGGTCGACGAACAGCACCCCGGTGGTGGTGCCCTCACGCTTGGCCCGGTTCAGCGCGTGCGCGGCCCGGTCCTGGAATAGCAGCCGGTTGGGCAGGCCGGTGAGCGCGTCGTGGAAGGCCCGGTGCTTGAGCTCGGCTTCCAGCTGCCGCTGCTCGGTGACGTCGCGCAAGGTCAGCACCAGGCCGGCCACGGTGTGGTCGTGCCGCAGGTCGCTGGCCCGGACCTGGACCTGGACGCAGCGCTCGTCGCGGCGGACGATCTCCCAGTCCTCGATGGAGGACGGGAAGCTGGCCACGCGCCGCAGCCGGGCCAGGCCCTTGATGATGGTGTCACGCTGACGGTCGGCGACCAGCTCCCACAGGTAGACGCCGGCGGTGCCGATCTCGCCGAAGATGCTGGCCGCGGACGGGGTCGCGTAGCGGACCAGGCCGTCGTCGGCCACGATCAGGATCGCGTCCGAGGTGTCCTGGACCAGGGTGCGGAAGTAGGCCTCGCTGCGCTGGCGGATGACCTCCAGGCTGAGCGAGATGCGCTCGACGGCCAGCGCGCCCTGGCCGGCCAGGATCTCGAAGCTGGGCGACAGGTCGGTCAGCACCCGGCGGGCTCCGAACACCATCAGGACCCCGATCAGCGGGTCACCGGCGGGCCGGTCCCGCAGCGCGAGCGGGCAGAGCAGGACCCCGTCGCCGCGCGGCAGCAGCGCAATGGCCTCGGCGCTGAGCTGGGCGTTGGCCATGAACACCGGCTCGCTGCCGGTGAGCGGCGGCAGCTGGTTACGGGCCAGCCGGTCCTCCGCCAGCCGGGCCAGCCCGTCGGGTTCGCCCGGTTGGGACGGGGCCGCGGCCACGGCCCGGAACAATCCGTCGTCGCGCACCATGAGCAGGGCGTCGCGGGCCGACCGGGCGCCGGTGAGATCGGCGGCGGCGGTGCGCATGGCCGCCGCGGCCTCGGCCACGGTGGCCGCCGAGGCCAGGGCGGCCCCGGCCACCCGGACCGTGCGCTCCCGGCTCAGCGCCCGCCGGTGCGACGAGGCCATGTCCCACAACCGGGAGGTGACCAGCAGGAACAGGATCGCCGAGAACACCGCGATCACGCTGTCGTCGTAGTTGCGGTGCCGCAGCGACTGGATGAACAGTACGGCCGGGGCGATCAGCGAGGCCAGCATGAGCACCAGCAGCCGGCCGGAGGAAGCCTGGGGCCGCTGACGGGAGGCGGGCTCGGTCAGCTGGGTCATGGTGGGGTGCAGCGCGGCCGCGCCCCACGCGCCGTAGAGGATGGCCCAGCCCAGATCGACCACGGATCCGTTGTGGAACGAGCCGTACAACTGCAGGCCACCGAACCAGACGTCGGAGACGAGTTCCCCGACGGTGCCGAGAATGAGCAGCTGGAACGATCGGCTGCGCCCGGTCCCCGGGGCCAGCAGCCGGGCCATCACGGCCAGCACCAGCACGTCGCTCAGCGGGTAGGCGATCGACACCGACTTCTGCAGCCAGGACAGCTGCGGATTGTGCACGTAGGGCAGGATCAGGTACATCCACGAGATCAGGCCCAGGCCCACGGTCAGGGTCAGCGCGTCGATCACGCTGCGCCGGTCGCGGTCGGGGTTCCGGTCCCGGATGAAGATCAGCAGCCCGGCCGCGATCAGCGGGTAGGTGAGCAGGTAGAACACGTCGGCGTAGGACGGGAACGGCAGCGGCTGGTGCACGATGAAGCCGGCGACCAGGAAGCTGACCTGGCCGACGAGGAAGCTCAGGTTGGACGCGGCCAGCAGCAGCCAGGGCAGCCGCCGGGCGGGCCGGTTCAGGAAGACCCCGGCCACGATGGCGGCCACGCCGCTCAGCCCGAGCAGGCCCCACATTTCGGTGCGCAGGTCGGGCAGCGCGTAATAGGCCACGAGCAGCACGAGCCACCAAAGGGCGTAGCCGCCCAGCAGCGGCCGCCGTGCAATTACCACATCGTCCCCCCAGCTCAACCTTTCCCCGCGGGCCTGCGACCCGCCGGCTGGCACTAAATCCCCAGCTTTGACTTTCCCCGACTGCATCGCGGCATGCGTGTCACGCCCCGCTCATCTCGATAACCACTTAAGTCACATATTTTCACTGCGCGGCGAATCGCGCCATTACCTTCCGATTCATCCTTCGATCCGGGAACGGCCCCCGCGTTTTACCCTTGCTTGATCATTGCATGACGCGGAAGTGAAACAACTCAGCCGCCCAGGTCTGGGCCGGGACCAGCCCCGGATCGGCGGCCACGCGGCCGGCCAGGCCGACGGCCGGGCTCACTGGAGACGGGCGGCCAAGCCGGCTGGAGGCGGTCCGGAGCCAATATTCGGGCCGGCCAAAAAGGTTGCGACCGTCTCCCATCGGGCAGAAAATATTTGGCCGAAGATCACCCACCGACACGACAAATCAGGCCGGCGACCATACCCGGCCTCGCCCGGGCCTGCCCACAACATGCTCGGCCAACGAGCAGTTTTCACCTATGCCTATTGATAACGAATCGCACTTTACCGTCACCCAATCACCCGCGCGCGATACCCACGAAAACGCATATGTCGTAACCCTCAACGATGTGGGCCAGTATGCGATCTGGCCGGCCACGCGACCGGTGCCAGCGGGCTGGCGCACCCGGTCGGCCCCCATGTCCCTGGGCGCCTGCCGGGCGCTGATCACACGGGCCTGGCCGGACATCCTCCCGGCGGCGCCGCGGCCGGACGGCGCCGACCCGGCTGGCCCGGGCCGCCTGGTACCCGGGTGGCTCGTGGTGCAAGCGGGGCGTCATCCCGGCGCGGAGGCGGTGCACGGCGCGGGCGGGCTGACCTACGGGGAGCTGCAGCGGTCGGCCAGCCAGCTGGCCCACGCGCTGCGCGACCTGGGCGCGGGCCCGGGGGCGGTCATCGGATCGGGGCTGGAACGAGGCGGGGACTCAATCCGCGCCCTGCTCGGGATCCTGGCCGCCGGCGGCTCCTACCTGCCGATGGACCCGTCGCTGCCCGCACCGCGGCTGGCCCGGATGGCGGCCGGCGCCGGGGCCAGCATCGTGCTGGCCCACCGGGCCGCAGAAAAGGCCTTCGCGGAAACCAGGGCCCGGCTGGTGTTCCTGGACGAGTTGAGCCTGGACGGCTATCCGGGCACCGCTCCACCGATTGACCTGCGGCCGGACGACCTCGCCTACGTCATCTCCACCTCCGGTTCGACGGGCGAGCCGAAAGCGGTGGCGGTGAGCCACGGCGCGCTGCGGTCGGTGCTGTCCGACCTGGTGGCCGCCTACCGGCTGTCCGGCGCGGACCGGGTGCTGCAGCTGGCCCCGCTGAGTACCGACACCTCGCTGGAACAGATCCTGGTCCCGCTGCTGAGCGGGGCGGCCCTGGTGCTGCCGCCGCCCGGTCCGGTGGCCCCGTCCGACCTGCTGGCCCTGATCGCGGCCGGCCGGGTCACGGTGGCCGACCTGACCCCGGCCTACTGGCGCCAGCTGCTGGCCCGGGCCGGGCGGCCGGACCCGCGGCTGGACTCGCTGCGGCTCATGATCACCGGCGGGGACCGGGCCGATCCGGCCGACTGCTCGGCGGCCCGGCAGGCCGTTCCGGGCGCCCGGCTGATCAACGCCTACGGGCTGACCGAGACCGCGATCACGTCGGTCCTGCACGAGGTGACCGGCGACCCGGACGGCCCGGTGCCGGCCGGGCAGCCGCTCGGGCACGCCCAGGTCCTGGTGCTGGGCCCGGACCTGAGCCCGGTCCCGGCCGGGGCGGTCGGCGAGATCTACATCGGCGGCGACGGCGTGGCCCTGGGCTACCTGGGCGCCCCGGACCGGACCGCCGAACGGTTCCTGCCCAACCCATACCGCAACCAGCCCGGGGCCCGGATGTACCGCACCGGCGACCAGGGACGCTGGCGGCCAGACGGGCGGCTCGAGGTGCTGGGCCGCATCGACCGGCAGGTGAAGGTGCGCGGCTACCGCGTCGATCCGGCCGAGGTCGAGCAGCTGCTGGCGGCCTGCCCGGGGGTGATCGACGCCGCCGTCACCGTGCGCGAGCTCAGCCCGGGCGAGCGGCAGCTGGTGGGCTACGTGGTGGCCGGGCCGGGGTCGGAGGCCGGGCCCGGGCCCTGGCGCGATTTCCTGGCCGGGCAGTTGCCCGGCTTCATGATTCCGGACGTTTTCGTTGAGGTCACGACGATCCCCCGGCGGCCCAACGGGGCCCCCGACGTGGCCGCCGGGACCGAAGTGGCGGCGCCCGGTGCGGCGCCGGTTCCGGGGGGCGCGGCCGCGCTGACCCCGGCCCAGGCCGGGATGGCCCACCTGTGGTCACTGGCCCTGGGTGCGCCGGTCACCCGGCTCGACGATGACTTCTTCGCCCTCGGCGGTGACTCGCTCAAGGCCGCGGAGATGATGGCCCAGGCCCGAACGATCTTCGGCATCGGCCCGGACCACGTGCGGGGCCTGACCCGTTGCCTGCTGCGGGACCCGACGCTGGGCGGGTTCGCGGGCGCGGTCCAGGCTGTCCGGGCCGGTGGCGGCCCCGAGGTTGGAGGCGCCGCGGTAGCGGCCGACCTGGCCCGGGAGGCCAGGCTGGACGTTCTGGTGCGGACCGATTCGGGGGCGCCGCCCCGCTGGCGGCGGCCGCGCCAGATCCTGCTCACCGGGGCGACCGGGTTCCTGGGCGTGCACCTGCTCCGCGAGCTGCTGTCCGCCCCCGAGGCCCGGGTGCACTGCCTGGTCCGGGCCCGGGACGCGGCCCACGCGCGGGACCGGATCACCGCCGCCGCCGCGCGCTACGGCCTCGGGCGGCTGGACCTGCGCCGGGTGGTGCCGCTGACCGGCGACCTGGCCCAGCCCGGCCTGGGTCTGTCTCCGGTGGTGTTCGCCGAGCTGGCCCGGACGCTGGACGTCATCCACCACCCGGGTGCGCAGGTCAACTTCATCTACCCGTACGAGGAGCTGCGGGCGGCCAACGTCACCGGCACCCGGGAGCTGATCCGGCTGGCCGGGCTGGGCCGGGGCGTCCCGCTGCACTACGTCTCCACCACCGCCGTGCTGGCCGGGCTGGGCGCGGCCGGGGTGCGCACGGTGACCGAGGACACCCCGCTGGACCACGCCGACCAGCTCGGCCTGGGCTACGTGGAGACCAAGTTCGTGGCCGAGGAACTGCTGCGGAACGCGGCCCGGGCCGGCCTGCCGGTCACCATCTACCGGCCGCTCGACGTGGGCGGCGACCATCGGACGGGGGCCTGGAACACCGCCACCGAGCTGTGCGCGCTGATCAGGTTCATCGCCGACACCGGACTGGCCCCCGACATCGACCTGCCGCTGGACCTGGTTCCCGCCGACCTGTGCGCGGCCGCGGTCCGGCACATCGCCACCCACGAGGCGGCCGCGGGCCACACCTACCACCTGGCCAGCCCGCGGCCGGCCGGGCTGACCGCGCTGGTGGAACGGCTGCGCGCGCACGGCTACCCGGTGACCCCGATCCCCTACCGGGCCTGGGTCGACGAGCTGCTGCGCCGGGCCATCCGGGACCCGGCCCACCCCATGGCGCCGTTCGTGCCGCTGTTCGTCGACCAGTGCGGCCCGGCCGGCCTGACGGTGGCCGAGACCTACCTGGGCCACGTGTTCCCGGCCTACACCCGGACCCGCGCCGACCAGGCGCTGGACGGCAGCGGCATCGTGTTCCCCCCGGTTGACGCGGACCTGCTGGACCGGCACCTCGGCCGGCTCATCCAGGACGGCTACCTGCCCGCACCGGCCGGCCGGGCCTGATGGCGGCGCGCTGGTACCCGGACTGGGATTCCTTTCCGCTCCGGGCCGGGGTCGCGGACGGGCCGGTCGCGTTCGGCGCCGATCTGAGCCCGGACCACGTGCTGGCCGCGTACCGGCGCGGGGTCATCCCGTTCCCGGCCGCCGACGAGTACCAGCGCACGCTGCACGAGGTCCGCTACGAGGACCAGGTCGAGGCGGGCGCGATCGGCCTGGTCGGAGACCCGGCCGGCCCCGACCCCTACACGGTGGCCTGGTGGTCGCCGGACCCACGGCTGGTGCTGGCCCCCGGCCGCGTGCACCTGGGCCGCAACGTCCGCCAGCAGTTGCGCCGCGGGTCGGCCTGGACCACCGCCGACACCGCCTTCGAGCGGGTCGCCGAACAGTGCCGGGCCGGCCGGGAGCCCCGCTGGCTGACCGATCCGCTGCTGGCCAGCCTGGCCGCGCTGCACGAAAAGGGCTGGGCCCACAGCGTCGAGGTCTGGCAGGACGACGAGCTGATCGGCGGGGCGTTCGGGGTGTCGGCGGGCCCGATTCTGAGCGGCGACTCGATCTTCAGCCGCCGTCCCGACGCCGGCCGGATCGCCGTGGCCGACCTGGCTGCGCGGTTCGCGGCCGCGGGCGGGGACCTGATCGACGCCCAGTGGGACAGTGCGTTCCTGCGCTCACTCGGGGCCCGGCCCATTCCCCGCGCGGACTACCTGGCCCGGCTGGGCCGCGGGCCGGCCGAGCGGCTGACGCTGGCCGGCGAGCCCCAGCCGGCCCGGCGGCTGCTGCCGGGCTTATTCGGGCGTGTCGCCGCTGAGGCGCTGCATGTGGTCGGCCAGCACGTACAGGCCGTCCAGGCCGAGCCGCTCCACCACCAGTTCGCGCAGGCCCGAGCAGTAGATGCCGAAGGCGCGCTCGGCCAGGGCCCGCCCGGCCTCGGTGAGCACGGCGTGGGTCACCCGGCGGTCGGACGCCGAGGGCTGCCGCTGGATCAGGGCCGCCTGCTCCAGCCGGTCGGCCACCTTGGTGAAACCCCCGCTGGTGAAGGCCACCTGCCGGGCCAGCGTGCTCAGCGGCACGGCTGAGCCGCTGCCGTCGCGGAGCAGCCAGACCAGGGCGAAGAACGCGGGCGCGGGCAGCCCGGTCTCCCGTTCGACCTGCTCGGTGAGCAGGTCGGTGACGTGGGTGTAGCCGCGGACCACGGCCTTCCAGGCCCGGGCCAGGTCATCAGATGAACACAGTTCCGCGGCGGAGCGGTCAACGGGGCCGTCAGAAACGGACTCCCGCGCCACGCTGGTCATTCACTCACTATACGAGGGCTGGTCATGCACAGGAAATCTCTTGTGAGAAAGTTAATTCCTCACTAACGTCGGTTGGACTGGCTGTGTGGCGAGGGGGCGGGCAGCCAAACGGCAAGGGGCCTGGCCGGAAACTGGGGAATCGGCATGACTGCATTGCTTCCCGCGTTCGCGGAGTTTGCCTGATGGCTGCGCGGATGCAGTCGCCGGAGCCGGCACTGGACCGGGGGGGCACGGATCACCCGGAGCCGGCCGCGGAAGCACCCGCGGCCGACCGCGGCGCCGCCGCCCGCCGACCGCGCCGGACCTGGCTGACCTGGAGGCGCCTGCCGGTCCTGCTCGAACTGGCCACCCTGGCCGCCGCGTACATGGCGCCGTCGCTGGTCCGCATCGTGCTCACCACCACCCGCAGCGAGGCGTTCGGCCACGCGGCCACGCTGTACCGAAGCGAAGTCAAGCTGGGCATCAACGTCGAGCCGTGGTTCAACCATCTGGTGGCGCCGCACGCCACGGCCGCCCTGGCCGTCGGCTACTACTACGCGTTGCTGCACTTCATCCTGACCCCGCTCGCGCTGGCCTGGCTGTACGTGTTCCGGCCCCGGTCCTTCCCCCGGCTCCGGTCCGGCCTGGTGCTGTCCACCATCGGCGCCAACATCGTGTTCTGGACCTGGCCAGTGGCCCCGCCCCGGTTCGCGGTGGGCGGCATGACCGACATCCTGACCGCGCACAACGTCCTCGACTCGGCCGATCCGCACGGGGTCACCGGTGCGGCCAACCTGTACGCCGCGCTGCCCAGCCTGCACGTGGCCTGGGCCACCTGGGTCGCGGTGGCGGTGGTCATGGCCACCCGGACCCGCTGGCGCCACCTGGCCTGGCTCTATCCCGCCGCCACCACCTTCGTGGTGCTGTCCTCGGCCAACCACTTCGTGTTCGACGTGGCCGGGGGCCTGCTCATCACCGGCCTGGGCCTGGTCGCGGCGCGCCTGCCCTGGATCCGTCTCCCCCGGCCCCGGGCTCTGAGCCTGGCCGCCCTGAACGGCGCGACGCTCAGTGCCGCCGCGTTCAGTGCGATGGCCGGAGTCCCCATTCCGCCCAGCGTCATCATCGCCTCGGCCCGGGCCGCGCGGTCCGCTCCGCCCGGTCCGCCCGGGCCGGAGCCGGCCAAGGTCGGCGGGGGGACCGGGCCGCCCCGGTGAGCTGGCCGGGTGTGCGGGCCGGGGCTCAGGGGGTTTGGGTGAGGCCGGCCGCCAGGGCGCCGGCCACGGTCTCCACGTAGCGGGCCAAGGACGTGCCCGAGGGCTCGTAGGACGGGTTGACCTCGGTGAAGACGGCGGCGCGCAGGTGGGGCTGGGCGTAGAAGCCAGGCAGCAGGCCGGCCGCCATGGACAGCGGCAGGCCCAGGTTGTAGTGCGGGAAGTTGGCCAGCGGCAAGTCGCGGGAGTCGATCGTGTCGACGTCGAAGTGGACGACGGCGCCGTCGTCACCGCTGGCTGCGGCCAGGGCGGCCAGGGCCCGGGCCGCGCAGCCGCCGGGGTCGGCGCGGACCTCGGGGCCGGAGAAGCGGACCAGGCCGGGCAGTTCCCGGGCCCAGTCGGACCGGCTGGAGTCGGGGTCGGTCTCGTCGTAGCCGAACTGGACCAGGCGCTCCTGGGTGAGCATGGGGAACACCGGGCCGATGCGGGCCAGGTCGTTGTCGGCCAGGCCGAGCAGGTGCGCGGCCCCCATGGCGTCGAGCACACCGCTGGAGCTGGTCTCCGGAGTGGCCAGGTCGGCGTCGCCGTCCAGGTAGAGCAGGCCGCTGCCGGGATGGTGCCGCAGCACGCCGGCCATCACGCCCAGGCTGATCGTGCAGTCGCCGCCGAGCACCACCGGCAGGCGGCCCGCGGCCAGCGCGCCGTCCACCGCGTCGGCGACCGCGCGGGCCACCAGCACCACCTCGGCCAGGCTCCGGGCGCGGGCCGTCACCGCATCCGGGGTGAAGGTCGCGGTGACCACGTCACCCAGGTCGGTCACGTCCAGCCCGGCCCGGGCCAGCCGGGTGACGAACCCGGCCGCACGCAGGGCCGCCGGGGCGTGTTCCTGCCCGGCGTGATGCGAACCGGCGCTGGTCGCCGCGCCGATCACGGTCACCGCTGGGGTCATGGGCACCTCCGTCGCCGGGATCTTTCATCGCAAAACGATCATGGAGCGATCATAGGGCGCGGCTCCGGTCCGTGACCGACTAGGCTCAGCTCGTGCTGGACCGGGAACAGGTGCGGAAGGCCTTCACCAGGCCCGACGAATTCACGACCTCGCCGCTGTACCGGGCGCTCAGCCGCACGGTGGCGGCCAGCGATGAACTGCTCGATCTGGCTGGTCAGGGCCGTCCCGGCCAGTACCCGACGTTCCTGTTCTTCGGCGCCGTGCACCGGCTGCTGCTCCGGGGCACCAAGCACCCGCTGGCCGATTACTACCCCTCGGTGGCCGGGGCCCGGGCGCTCCCGGCCGGGGAGGCGGGCCCGGCCCTGGAGGCGTTCGGCCACACCTACGCCGAGGAGCTGGCCGAGACCATCCGCACCCGGCTGGTGCAGACCAGCGTGGTGCAGCGGACGCTCGGGCTGCGGATCGGCCTGGCCGCGATCGCCGCGCTGGACCCGGCGGCCGGGCCGCTGCACGTCATCGAGGTGGGCGCCAGCGCCGGCCTGAACCTGCGGTTCGGCCACTACGGCTACCGGCTGAACGGACGCCAGTACGGGGACCCGGGCTCGCCGGTTCAGCTCCTGGCCGCGGTGTACGGCGACGCGCCCCTGCCCGACCTGGACCAGCTGCCCGCGATCGGCCAGGTGCAGGGGATCGACCTGAACCCGGTCGACGCGACCGACCCGGACGCGCGCGAGTGGCTGGAGGCGCTGGTGTGGCCGGAGAACCACGCCCAGCGGGAGCTGCTGGCGCGAGCGCTGGCCCTGGCCGTGGCCGACCCGCCGTCCATCCGGGCCGGCGACGCGGTCGACGTGCTGCCGCGGCTGGCCGCGGAACTGCCCACGGGCCAGGCCCGGCTGGTGTTCCACACCGCGACCCGGCTGCACGTGGCCCCGGACCGCCGTCCCGCGTTCGACGCCGCCATCGAGGCGGCCGGTGAGACCGGGCCGCTGTGGTGGCTGTCGGCCGAGGACCGCCCGGACCCGGACCCCCGGCCCCACCCGATCCGGGACGGCGCCGCCCTGCGGCTGCGCGACCCGGAAGGAACCACCCGGACCCTGGCCGTGGTGGACGGTCACCTGCGCTGGATCGAGACCCTGGCCCCGGGCGGCTCGGTAGCCTGACCTCGGAGGAACCCATGGCCAGCGAGATGACGATCCGCTTCGAGCTGTTCGTCGCCGACCGGGACCGGTCGGTCGATTTCTACACCAGCGTGCTCGGCTTCGAGGTCCAGCGCCTGGACGAGTCGCACGCCCTGCTGACCTGCGGCCAGGTCACCCTGGGGCTGGGACGGCAGGCCGATCTGCCGGAGTCCGGCGACGGCCCGGGTTTCACCCAGCAGCGGCTGGAACGGGACCACGGCGCCGGCGTGGAGATCGTGCTGGAGACCACGGACCTGGACACGCTGTACGAGCGGGTCCGGCGCAGCCGTTACCCGCTGGCCGCGCCCATGCAGGACCGGCCCTGGGGTTTGCGCGACTTCCGCGTGGCCGACCCCGACGGCTACTACCTGCGCATCACGACTCCGATGGCCGCCGGGGCCGGTGAGGTCCATGAGGCGCGAGCGAGCGATGT
>DASXJM010000423.1:0-7476 GCA_036497405.1 Streptosporangiaceae bacterium
GGGCCAGCGAGAACGCCATCCCGGGCAGGCCGGCCGAGGCCGCGGTGAGCGCGGCCCCGACCGTGCCCGAGTGCAGGATGGCCCGGCCCAGGTTCGGGCCCCGGTTGATGCCGGACAGCACCAGGTCCGGACGCCCGCCGAAGCCGCCGTGCAACGCCACGAACGCGATCATGGCCGGGGTGGCCCGCACGGCCAGGGTGGGCACGTCCTCCAGCCCGTCCAGCTTTCGTTCCTCGGCCAGCAGCCGCCCGCCGGACTCCAGCCCCGACATCATCGCGCTGGTCCCGCTCTGTTCCGAGGCCGGCGCGGCCACGGTCACCTCCAGCCCGGCGGCCACTGCCACCCGGGCCAGCAACTGCACCCCTGGACTGTCGATCCCGTCATCGTTGGTGATCAGTGCGCGCATTACGTCATATAAACACGCCGCCCGTCCGGGGGGACGACCCCCCTGGACCCCCCGCTTGCCGTTCCGTCAAATCGGTCCTCCCGCCGGTGGCCCGGCGGGACCGCTGTCACCTGGTGTTCCTCTTTTGCCGCAAACGCGAAACTCGCACCACAAAGGCACGGTAGCGTCGCCGCCGTGGATCGCGGGGACTCCGATGCTGGCCAGGGGCTGTTGGCTGGCCAGCAGCCGTTGGCCGGGCTGCCCGGTGGCCTGATCCTGGCCAGTTACCTGACCGCCGAGCCCGCCGCCGCGGCCCAGTACCGCCTGATCGTCGACGTCCTGCTCGACGAGCAGGAACGCTCCCTGGCCGGGGTGTCCCGCCCGGGCCTCGACGTCCTGCTCCGGGACCGCCTGGCCCGGCTGGCCGACGGCCCCCTGAAGAACCACCCGGCCGGCTCCTGGCTGGCCGCGCTGCCGCTGGACCGCCGCCTGGACCAGCTCGTGGCCTGGGGCGTGGCCGATCAGTGGCCCGGCCCCGGCGGCGTGCCGCACTTCCAGCTCACCGAGCCCGCCGCCCGCCTCCACCGCGCCGTCCGCACGCTGGCTACGGACCGCGGGGAGCCGGGCGCCGACCCCGGCGGCTCGGTCGCGGCCAGCGTCGCGCCCCCGGTGCTGGCTGGTCACCTGGACCGGCTGGCCGCCGCGGTCCCGGGCCAGCCCGCCGCGGCCGCCCAGGCCTGGTCGGTGGTCCGGACCACGTTCGGGGCCATGGCCGAGGCTGCCGCGGGCTGGCAGGCCCGGCTGGCCGCGGCCCTGGCCGGTGCGGCCGACCCGGCCCGGGTGGCCGCGCTGCAGGACACCCTGCGCCGCTACGTGGACGTGTGGGGGACGGGGGTGGACCGGCACTCGGGCCCGATCGCCGCCCACGCCGCCGGGTTGCTGGACGCGGGCCCGGCCGCCTGGCGGCCCGCCGCGCTGCACAGCCTGGGCGCCGCCGCCACCGAAGACCACCTGTCGGCCCTGCTCGCTGACTACCGGGCCACCCTGACCGGCCTGCTGGCCTGGTTCGGCCCCGGCGACAACCGGGCCCGCCGCCTCCGCCGCCAGATGCGCGACGTGGTGGTGCCGCTGGTGCACGGCCAGCGGGCCCTGGCGGCCGGCCGCGGCCAGCTGTCCCAGCGGGCCGACCTGCTGGCCCTGGCCGGCGCCTTGGAGCGGGCCGCCACCGACGACGACGCCTGGTCGCTGTGGTGCACGGCCACTGGCCTGTTCTCGGCCCGCCACCTGCCCCACCCCAGCCCGCAGCCGCCGGGCCCGGCCGGCTCGGTGTCGTTCTGGGCCGCCGACCCGGTGCCGTCGTCCCTGCTGGCGGGCCCCCTGGCCCCCGCCCCGCCTACCGCCGCCGACCTCGACCGGGTCGCCCGCATGCCCGACCGCTCCCAGGCCCGCGCCGCCGCCCGGGCCGCCGCGTCGGCCCGCCAGGCCGCCGCCGACCAGACCCGGCAGGCCATCCAGGCCCGCTCCGGCCTCCAGCTGTCCGCCTGGTCCGGCCTGGACGCCGGCCAGCTCGACGTCCTCCTGTCCTTCCTGGCCGCCCTGGCCGGAGCCCGCCCCGGCCAGGACGGCAGCCGCACCGTCCGCACCCCCGACGGCCGCTGGACCATCCGCGCCGAGCCCGCCCCGCCCGGAGCCTCCCCGGCCGTCATCGGCACCCCCGCCGGCCACCTGGTCCACCCCGACCTCCGCCTCACCATCACCGCCGGAGCCGCCCGGTGACCAGCCCCGCCGCCCCCGGCCCCACCGTCCAGGGGCTTGCCCTCACTCCCACTTCCGCCTTTCCCACTGGCCCCGCGAACCACATCAGCCTCGACCGTGAGGTGCAGCGGGCCTTTACCGGGCTGCTGGCCCGGCCGCTGGTCACCGCGGCCAGCGACCCGGCCCTGTACCGGACCCTGAGCCGGCACGCGGCCGCGGTCGGCCAGGCCGCCCACCGGCTCGGTTACCGGCTGGCCGCCGCGGGGCAGGCCTTCCGGCTGGTCCGGGTGCCGGTGGCGGGTATGGTCACCGCCCCGCCGCCGCCGGTGGACCGGCCCGGCCGCCGGGTGCTGGCCCTGGCCTGCGTGCTGGCCGCGGCCTGCGACCAGCTGACCAGCCCGGTCACCCTGGCCCGGCTGGCCGCGGCGGTCCAGGAGCTGACCAGCGGCCCCACCGCCACGGTGGCCCCGTTCGACCCGGGCCTGCTGGCCCACGACCAGCAGCTGGCCGAGGCGGCCGGCTGGCTGGAGCACTGGGGCGTGCTGCGCCCCCGCCCCTCGGCCGGGCCGCCCGCGGCGTGCGAGTACGACATCGACCCGGCCGCGCTGGACCTGCTGACCAGCCCGGACGTGCTGTCGGCGGCGCTGGTCCCGGCGGCCGCCCTGGACCCGGCCGCCGACGACGACGCCGGGGCCTCCCGGCCGGTGCGGGCGCTGCGGGCGCTGGTCGAGACCCCGGCCGTGCTGTACGCCGACCTGGCCGAGGACGACGCCGCCGCGCTGCGGGCCACCCGCGGCCTGCGGTCCAGCGAGGCCGCCCACCTGACCGGGGGGCACGTGGAAGCCCGCGCTGAGGGACTCACCGTGATCATTGACGACGAACCGCCCAGCCCCGTCACCAGCGACTGGCCCGGAGCCAGCCCCGCGGGCGGGGTCTCGCTGCTGCTGGCCGACGCGGCCGGGCGGGCCGGGGAACGCCAGCCCGACGGGACCGTGGTGCTCACCAGCGACCAGGCCGACGAGCAGGCCAGCGCAATTCAGGCCAGCGCGATTCAGGCCAGCACCGCGCAGGCCGTCCACCAGCCCGATCTGGCCGGGCCGCTGCGGGACGACCCGGCCGCGGTCCGGGCCGCCGCCGAGCAGCAGCTGGCCGCGCTCGGGCTGCTCCGGGTGCGCCCGGACGGCGGCTGGGTGCTGTCGCCGGTCGCGGGCCGCTACCGGGCCAACGGGGAGCGCTCGTGACCGCCCCGGGCCCGGATCTGACCTCGTGGCCGGGGCTGGTGCGGGACGGCGGGCTGCCCGAGCCGTCCCGCTCCGATCGCTGGCAGCTGCTGCGCGCCGGGGTGGTCAACCTGTGGGAGTTCGACGTCGCCGAGTACTGGCTGGCCGGCGGCCGGGCCCAGTTCGTGGGGCAGAACCAGTCGGGCAAGTCCACCCTGATGGCCCTGACCTCACTGATCCTGCTGGCCGGGGACCTGGACCGCGAGCTGGTCGACACGTTCGGCCAGCAGCACAAGACCTTCCGCTACTACGTGGAGCCCACCGGCGACCCCCAGGACCGCCGGGAACCCGGCCCGGCCACGGCGCGCGGCTGGGCCTGGCTGGAGTTCGCCCGGCTCGGGGAGGACGGCCCCCGCTACTTCACCTGCCTGCTCTACGCGCAGGCCCGGCGGGGCGTGGCCGGCCTGGACACGACCTGGGCCGTGTGTGACGGGACGGCCCGGGTCCGGGCCGGCCTGGACCTGCACCAGGCCGCCGCGATCCGCCCGCCTGCCGCCCTGGCCGTGGTGCCTGATTTCCGGGCCGCCCCCGAACCAGACACCTACCGGGCCTGGGTGGCCCGCGAGCTGTTCGGCTTCACCGGGCCGGGTCGGCTGGACGCGGTGGTCCGCATGCTCTCGGTGCTGCGCACCCCGCACCTGGGCCAGCGGCTGGACCCCGGCTTCTTCACCGCCCAGCTCCGGACCGCGCTGCCCGCGGTCGAGCCGGCCCAGATCGCCGGCCTGGCCGAGGGCTGGGACGCCCTGGACGCGCTGGCCCGGGACCGCGACCAGGCCCGGACCGCGCGCGACGCCGTGGCCGCCTACCTGGCCCGGGCCTGGTCCCCCTGGGCCGACACCACCCTGCGCTGGCGGGCCGATGACCTGCTGGCCAGCGTGGCCCGGCTCGACGCGGCCGACCGGGCCGCCGCCGAGGCCGCGGCCGCGGTGGCCGCCGCCCGGGATCAGCTGGCCGAGACGGCCGGGCAGCTGCAGTCGGCCCGGGACACCCGGGACCGGGTCGAGCAGGGCTATGAGGACCTGCTCACCTCCCCGGCCTATCAGGACAGCGCCGACACCGCGGCCCGGGTCAGCGGACTCCAGCAGACCGCGGCCCGGTCCCGCCAGGCCGCGGCCGACAGCGCCGAGGAGGCCAGCCAGGCCCAGGCCGCCCTGGACCGCCGGTCGGCCGAGCAGAAGGCGGCCAGCGAGGCGGCGGCCCGGGCGGCGGACCGGGTGACGGCGGAGGTGCGCGCGGTCGCCGCCGCCGCCGAACCGGCCGGGCTGCCCGCCGCTGCCGCGGACTGGGCCGCCCGCGGTGATCTGGCCCGGCTGGAGGCGGCCCTGCGCGAGCAGCGTGAGCAGGTGGCGGCGGCGCGGCCGCTGCTGGCCGCGGCGGCGCAGGCCCGCCAGCAGGAGGAGACCGCCGCCCGCTGGGCCGTGCAGGCTTCGGCCGAACGCTCTCGCTGGGTGACCCGGGCCGGGCAGGCCGCCGACGCGGTCGACGCGGCCCTCCAGTCACTGTCCGACGAGCTGGAAGGCTGGGCCGCCAAGCTGGGCGAGGACGCCCCGGTGGCGGCCCGACGGGTGGGCTGGATCGCCTCCGCCGTCGAGCAGTCGGCCCAGGCCGAGCCGCGCCCGGTCCTGGCCGGGCTGTTGCGGGACACCTGGCTGGCCCGGCTGACCGCCTCGCTGCGGGAGCGCGCGGCCGTGCTCGAGCACGACGCCGAACAGCGGCAGCATCAGGCCCACGAGCAGGACGAGCAGGCCACCGAGCACCTGCTGGCGGCGGAGCCGCAGCCCACCCCGTCCAGCCGCTGGATCCGGCGGCAACGGCCCACGGCCGGGCCGGACGGCACTCCGCTGTGGCGGCTGCTGGAACCGCGCGACAGCGTCCTGCCCGAGGTGCTGGACCACATCGAGGCCGCGCTGGACGCGGCCGGGCTGCTGGAGGCCTGGGTCACCCCGGACGGGGCCTGGCTGCCGGGCCGGGACGGCCAGGACGTGGTGCTCACCGCCGCGACCGGCTGGCCCGACACCACCGCGGCGTTCAGCACGCTGGCCTCGGTGCTTCAGCCCGCCCCGGACGCCGGGCCGCTGGCCAGCCGGGTCGGCGCGCTGCTGCACGCCATCGGCTATCAGGCCGAGGAAGGCCGGGCCCCGCTCAGCTACGACTACGGCGTCACCGCCGACGGACGCTGGCACACTCCCTACACCGCCGGGCAGGCCGGGGTGCCCGAGCACGGTGCCGAGCTGATCGGCGTGGCCACCCGCCGGGCCGCCCGCGAGCGGCAGGCGCAGGACCTGCACGAGCAGGCCTCGGCCGGGCGCGACGAGGCGGCCCGGCTGCGCAAGGCCGCGGCCGGGCTGCGCGAGCGGCTGGCCGAGCTGGAGGCGGCCGCGGCCCGGGCCCCGGGCGACGCCGGCCTGGTCCGGGCGGTGCTGGCCCGCCAGGCCGCCGACGACGGGCTGCGCCGGGCCGAGGCCGTCCGCGACCGGGCCGAAGAGGACCTGGCCCGGGCCGGCGCGCAGGACGCGCATACCGCGCTGGGCCGGGTCCTGCTGGCGGGCTCGCAGGCCGTGGCCGGCCCGGGTGCCCCCGCCACCGACCTGGACGAGCGTGCCGGGGCGCTGCGGACCGCCGAGACCGCGGTGGCCGGGCTGGCCCTGGCCCGGGCCGGGCAGGACGCGGCCCAGCAGGCCGAGGATCAGGCCCGCGCCCTGTACACCGAGACCGCGCAGCTGGCCGCGGCCGCCGCGGAGCGGGCCAGCCGGGCCCTGCGGCACGCCGACCAGGATCAGGACGTGGCCGACAACGCCGAAGAGGCGCTGGACGAGTCCGGCCGGGACCTGCGCCAGGCGGCCCGGGAGCAGCGGCGGCACCGGGACGAACTGGCCGCGGCCGTGGACGGGCTGCAGGCTGAGCACGGGCGCCGGATGGCGGTGGCGGCCGCGGCCGAGGTCCGCCAGGACGCCGCCGGGCAGCAGCGCGAGCAGGCCGAGCGGGCCCGCGACCGGGCCCTGGCCGCCTGGTGGGTCCCGGTCGACGCGGGCCTGGCCGCGGCCCGGGGACTGCCTGCGGCGGGCCGCACGCTGACCCAGGCCCGGGCCCAGGCCGAGGCGGCCCGGGCCCGGATCACGCCGCCCGGCTGGCCGGAGCCGGACCAGGCGGACTCCGCGGCCCGCGCGGCCCTGGCCGCCCGGGCCTGGGCCGCGGTGGTGGGCCGCCCGCTGGCCGAGCTGCGCACGGTGCTGGAAAGCTCCGGCGGGCGCGGGGTCGCGCTCCAGGACCCGGCCGAGCCGGGCCAGCTGCCCGAGGTCGCGATCCTGGTCGACGGGGCCGGGCTGGCCAGCGGGCCGGCCCGGGCCGTGGCCCAGCTCGACCAGCAGATCACCACGCTGGCCGAGCGGCACGACCAGGTCATGAACCAGGTCCTGGCCGACCTGCTGTCGAGCACGTTCGTCGAGCACCTGCAGGATCGGCAGGCCGCCGTCACCGAGCTGATCGGCGGGGTCAACCGGGTGCTGGCCCAGCACCCGACCGGGGCCAGCGCCACCACGCTGCGGCTGCGCCGGCAGGCCGCGCCCGGCCACGAGACCGCGTTCGCGGTGCTGACCGCGCTCGAGCCCGGCCCGGTCGCCGCGGCCGGGGAGCCGGACCGGGCCGAATCCCCGCCGGACCAGGTGCGCACGTTCCTGGAGCAGCAGATCCGCGCCGCCCAGGACCAGGGCCGGTCCGGCCCGGCCGACTGGCGGGAGCACCTGTCCGTGCTGCTGGACTACCGGCGCTGGTTCGACGTGGTCACCGACTACCGGGTCGGGGAGGGGACCTGGCGCCCGTTCACCGAAGAGGTCCACGCCAAGGACTCCGGCGGCGGCAAGGCCGTCACCCTGCTCCAGCCGATGCTGGCCGCCCTGGCCGCGCTGTACGCCGAATCGGGCTCGGCCCCGCGCCCGCTGTGGCTGGACGAGGCCTTCACCGGCGTCGACGACGCCAACCGGGCCACCATGCTGGGCCTGCTGGTCACCTTCGACCTGGACTTCGTGCTGGCCGGCCCGGCCACCCTGGTCACCACGG
>DASXJM010000424.1:0-3662 GCA_036497405.1 Streptosporangiaceae bacterium
GGCAGCACCTGGTCTACTCGACCTCCGAGCTGGCCACCCAGGGCACGGTCGGCGGCCGGGCCACCGCGCTGCTGTACGACCCGTCCGGCACCGACGGCGAGACCGTGCTCCGCTACACCAGCCAGCCCACGGTCAAGGTGCTGTCCGGGTCGGTCACCCAGACCTGGGACGCCAGCCGCGGCGACCTGCGGTTGGACTACAAACACCAGGGCTTGGCCGAGCTGACCATCAGCGGCGGGGGAGCCCCACCGCTGCTGCTCCTGCTGGCCGACACCAACACCGCCGAAGGCTTCTGGCCGGTCTCCACCGCCGCCGGGAGCGCACTGGTCGAGGGCGGCTACCTGGTCCGCACGGCCAGCAGCCACGGCGCCACCCTGGCCCTGACCGGCGACACCTCCAAGCCCGGCCCGCTGACCGTCTGGCCCCCCCAGGGCACGAAGTCCGTCACCTGGAACGGCCGCCCCGTAGCAATGAAGACCAACCTGGACGGGTCGCTGACCGGCACCATCGGCGGCCCGGCCCCGGTGACCCTGCCCACCCTGACCAACTGGAAGTTCGCGGCCGAGGCCCCCGAGGCCCAGCCTGGCTTCGACGACAGCTCGTGGACCCTGGCCGACCACCCGGTGTCGAACGCCAGCTCGCCCAGCACGCCGGTCCTGTACGCGTCCGACTACGGCTACGACCACGGCTTCGTCTGGTACCGCGGCCACTTCACCGGCACGGGCGGCGAGACCGGGGTGTCCATCACCGCCGACGGCATCTCGCCCACCGGGGCCTACTCGGTCTGGCTGAACGGCGCCTTCCTCGGCTCCGGCAACGCGGCCGGCGCCCAGACCCAGACGTTCACGTTCCCGGCGGGCGCGGTCAAGGCCGGCCAGGACAACGTGATCGCCGTGCTGGTCGAGAACACCGGCAACCCGGAGGGACCGTCGGGGGAGAAGGTCGGCCTCTACTCAGCCACCCTGATCAGTTCATCGGCCGGCTCGTCGGCCCCGGTCACCTGGCGGCTGATGGGCGACCCGGGCGACACCACGCTGCAGGACCCGGTCCGCGGCGTGATGAACGCGGCCGGCCTGTACGGCAGCGACCACGGCTGGGACCTGCCCGGCTACCCCGGCCAGGGCTGGCAGCCGGTGTCGCTGCCGGACAGCTGGTCCGCCCGCGGTGTCCCGGCCGGGATCGGCTGGTACCGCACCAGCTTCGCGCTCAACCTGCCCCGGAACGGCTACGTGCCCATCGACGTCCAGATCGGGCAGGCCGCCCCCGGGGCCGGCACCGCCAACTACCGGGCCTTCCTCTACGTCAACGGCTGGCTCATCGGCCGCTACGTCAACAACGTGGGCCCGCAGCACCAGTTCTACGTGCCGGCCGGCATCCTCAACGACCACGGCGGCAACACCCTGGCCATCGCGGTCTGGGGCCTGAACCAAGCCGGCGGCGGCCTGGACCAGGTCAAGCTGGTGACCGCGGGCAACCAGGCCGGCGGCCTGCCGATCAGCCCGGTGGCCAGCCCGGGCTGGTCGGCCGCCACCTACGGCGCCCCGGCCAGCCCGCAGCCGACCCTGGCCGCGGTGCCGTCGACCACCCTGGCCAGCAGCTCGTTCACGGTCAAGGAGACGCTGACCAACCCGACCGCGCGCCCGCTCACCGGGGCCACCGAGGCCCTGAGTGCTCCGTCCGGCTGGACGGTCACTGCGTCCGGCCCGGCCGCGGTCGGGACCGTGGCCCCGGGCCGGAGCGCGGCCAAGACGTTCACCGTCACCGCCCCGTCCACCGCGCTGGCCAGCGGCACGGTGAGCCTGCTGGTCACCGCGACCTACGGGCCCGGGAAGCAGACCCTGATCAACACCGCCCAGGTCCAGGTGCCCGCGTCCAGCCTGGCCGCCACCTACGACAACACCGGCATCACCGACGACTCCAACCCCAGCCCGTCGGCCGACTTCATCGGTTTCGACGGCGAGGGCACCAGCTATTCGGCTCAGGGCCTGGTCGCGGCGGGCCTGACCCCCGGCGGCACCGTCACCGCCGGCGGCCACACCTTCACCTGGCCGAGCGTGGCCTCGGCCCAGCCCGACAACACCATGGCCGAGGGCCAGACCATCACGATCCCCAGTGGCGCGGCGTCGAGCGGCAGCCTCGGCGTCCTGGCCGCCGCCAACAACTCCCCCGAGTCCGGCACCGGCACCATCTACTACACCGACGGCTCGACCTCCACCTACACCCTGTCCGTCGGCAACTTCTGGTACGACTCCGCCCAGAACGGTAACCCCGCCAACACCCGCGCCGCCGCTGTCAACTACGCCAACTACCCCACCGGCTCCTCCGGCCACACGATCTACCTTTTCGAGCAGAACATCCCCCTTACCCCCGGTAAAACCGCCGAAGCGATAACCCTCCCCACCCTCGGCAACGTCGCCGGCTACAACTCCGCCCTCCACATCTTCGCCCTCAGCACCAGCTAACCCACCCGAGCTCACGCACCATCTCTCCCTCCTTATTCACCGTGACCGGTCAGCACCCCCCGTACTCCGCTTCCCGCCCCGGTCCCGGTCCCGCTTCCCGCGCGCCACCTCAGTCGGTCCGGCCCTCAGACCTGGGCTCTGGGCCTCATCCGGCGTCCAGGGTCCCCCCGCGCCCAGTCCCGCCGCGCCTCCGCGTCTCACCTCGCGCCCCGCTCGGCCCCAAACCGCCCCGCCATACTTTCGCCTGGGCTGGAGCGAGCCGCCCCACCCACCTACCTTCCAAAGAATCATTCTTGATGTATTGATTCTGATGCATCAAAAAAGATACGATCCTGGCATGAGCACAACGATGCCGATCCAGTCGAACGAACACCACGCCGACGAGCCCCAGGCCGACCCGGGCGACCACCGCGGGGGAGCGGCCATGGCCGACTCACCGCAAAATTCGAAGCGACCCAACCGGGCCCACGTCCTGCGCAACGTCGTGGTCAGCGTGCTGATCAACGCGGTCGCGCCGCTGGTCCTCTACGACCTGCTGCAGCACCGGGTCGGCAGCATCACCACCGCCCTGATCGCCGCGGCGGGTATCCCGCTGCTCTGGACCGTGGGACGGCTGGCCTTCCGGCGCCGCCTCGACCCGATCGGGCTGCTGTCCCTGGCCGGGTTCGCCCTCGGCATCCTGCTCGTCCTGCTGACCGGCGGCAACCCGCTGGTGTTCAAGATCCGCGAGGCCGTCCTGACCGGCATCATCGGCCTGGTTTGCCTGGGCTCGATCGTGGTCCGGCACCCGATCGGCCTGCTGGTCCTGCGCCGGTCCCAGACCGCGGCTCCGGAAGCGGCCCTGCGTCACGCCGCCGTCTGGATCACGGCCATCGCCGGGGTCACGCTGGTCGCGCACGCCGCGGTCATCATCACGCTGGCCGCCGTCCTGCCCATCGGTACCTTCATCGCCGTCCACCAGCTGGTCGGCCTGGGGATCCTGGCCCTCGGGGTCCTGGCCCTGATGGGCCGCAAGCACTTCCTGCCGGCCGCGCCCGCCGACCCGGCCGCGCCCGCCGACCCGGCCGCGCCCGCCCGTCCGGCCGCGCCCGCCCGCGACAACCCTTCAGACAGGTAGATCAGAAGAGATGTATCGTGACTGATATGAATGGCCTCGAACTCTACCTACTCGGCCGCAAGCTGATGAAACTCGGGGAAGAG
>DASXJM010000425.1:0-4393 GCA_036497405.1 Streptosporangiaceae bacterium
GGTCCGGCGGGGGCCGGGTGCGCACCGGGCGAGCCGGGCCCGACGCGGGGCACGGCCCGCATCAGCTCGGTTATCTCGGCTGCGATGTTCACGACCTCACCTATCACGACTACGGCCGGCGGCCGGATCCCATTTTCCAGCACCCTCGACGCGACTGTGTCCAGCGTTGCCACAATTGTGCGCTGAGTAGGCAGGGTACCGTCCGCAGTCACCGAAACGGGAGTGCTCGCGGGCCGACCGTTACGGATCAGTGTCTCGGCCACCGCGCCCAGCCGTTCCACCGCCATGAGCAGGACCAACGTGCCCTGGGCGGCAGCCAGCCCGGGCCAGTTCACGGTGGACCTGGCATCTCCCGGCGGTACGTGCACCGACACCACGGTGAACTCCTGGGCGACGCCACGGTGCGTGACCGGGACGTGAGCCGCGGCGGGCACGGCGACCGCGCTGGTGATGCCGGGGACCACGGTGACCGGAACGCCGGCCTGGAGGCAGGCGATGACCTCCTCGGCCCCGCGGCCAAACACGTACGGGTCGCCGCCCTTGAGCCGGACCACGAATTTCCCGGCCTGCGCCTGCTCGATCAGGGCCGCGTTGATGTGCTCCTGGGCCACCGACCGGCCGTAGGGGATCTTGGCCACGTCGATGACCTCGACGTCGGGTGGCAGCTCGTCCAGCACGGACCGGGGCGCGAGCCGGTCGGTGACGACCACGTCGGCCTCGGCCAGCAGCTGGCGGCCGCGCACGGTGATCAGGCCGGGATCGCCGGGGCCGCCACCGACCAGGGCCACGCCGGACCGGTGCTGGCGGCCACGGCGGGCGCCGACCGTGCCGGTCCGCAGCCCGGCCAGGATGCTGTCGCGCAGGCCGGCGCTGTGCCGGGGGTCGCCGCTCAGCACCCCGACCTGGACGTCGCCGGCCTGGCCGGACGCGGGCGTCCAGACCCGGGACTGGGAGGCGTCGTCGGCCCGGACCGACCAGATGTGCCCCTGGTCGGCCTCGGCGGTGATGGCTTCGTTGACGGCCGGGTCGTCGGTGCAGGCGCAGACCAGCCAGGCCCCCTCGGTGTCGCCGGGGGTGAACCGGCGCCGCTCCCAGCGGATCCGGCCCGACTGGGCCAGGTCCTCCAGGGACCCGGTGACCTCCGGGGCGACCAGCAGCACGTCGGCCCCGGCGTCGAGCAGGGCGGGTACCCGGCGGCCGGCCACCCCGCCGCCGCCCGCGACCAGCACGCGCCTGCCGCCGAGCCTCAGCCCGAGCAGGTACGGCCGGCGGTCAGCCATCGCCGGGCCTACCGGTCAGCACGTGTCCAGGCTCCTCACGTCTTGTCGCTGACGCCGGCCGAGTCGAACGTGGCCACGTCGCGCAGGGCCCGCGCCGCGCTCTGGACCAGGGGCAACGCCAGTACGGCCCCGGTCCCCTCCCCCAGGCGCAGGTCGAGGTCGATCAGTGGCCGCAGCCACAGGTGACCAAGCGTAGCGGCATGCCCGGGCTCGGTGCTGCGATGGCCGGCCACGCAGGCCCCCCGGGTGTCCGGCGCGATGGCCACCGCGGCCAGGGCGGCCGCGCCCGCGATGACCCCGTCCAGGATGACCGGCACCCGCAGGGCCGCCGCGGCCAGGATGAACCCGGCCAGGGCCGCGTGCTCGAACCCGCCGAACGCGGCCAGCACGCCGACGGGATCGCCCGGGCTGGGCTGGTGCCGGGCCAGACCCTGCCGGACCACGGCCACCTTCCGGGCCTGGGCGGCCTCGTCAGCGCCCGCGCCCGGGCCGACCACCGAGGCCGGGTCCTGACCGGTGAACACGCTGATGAGCGCGGCCGACGCGGTGGTGTTGGCGATCCCCATGTCCCCCGTGACCAGGCAGCGGTTCCCGGCCGCGACCAGGTCCCGGGCCACCTCGATGCCGACCGTCAGGGCTTCCACGACCTGGGTCCGGGTCATGGCCAGGCCCTGGGTGAAGTCGGCGGTGCCGGGGCCGATCTTGCGCGGCAGCAGGCCCGGGGCCGGGTCCAGGTCGGCGGCGACCCCGGCGTCGACCACCACGACCTCGGCCCCGGCCTGGGCGGCGAAGGCGTTGACGACCGCGCCGCCGGCCAGGAAGTTGGCCACCATCTGCGCGGTCACCTCCTGCGGCCAGGGGCTGACCCCCTGGCGGTGCACGCCGTGGTCGCCGGCGAACACCGCCACCGCGGCCGGCTCGGGCAGCGGCGGCGGGCAGTCCCCGGCCAGGCCGGCCAGCTGGACCGCCACGTCTTCGAGCACGCCGAGCGAGCCGCGCGGCTTGGTCATCCGGTCCAGGCGCTCCCGGGCCGCGACCATGGCCGGCTCGTCGAGGGGGCGGATGGCCGCCACCACCTCGTCTAGCGGGCGCACCGGCTGGGCCCCGGGCAGGCCCCGGCGCCCGAACTCGCCCGCGTGCACGGCCCAGGACACCGGCCGCCGCTTGGCCCAGCCGGTGCTGGCCAGCTCCGGTTCCGGCCCGAACTCGCGGACGTAACCCAGGCACAGGTAGGCCACGACCTCCAGGTGCGCGGGCAACCCGAGCTCGGCGGCCAGGTCACCAGGCTCGAAGAAGCTGACCCAGCCGAGGCCCAGGCCTTCGGCCCGGGCGGCCAGCCAGAGGTTGGAGACGGCCAGCACCGACGAGAACTCCGCGGTCTCCGGCTGGCTGTGCCGGCCCAGCGTGTGGCGGCCGCCGCGGGTCGGATCGCAGGTGACGGCGATGTTGACCGGGGTGTCGAGGATGGACTCGATCTTCAGCTGGCCGAAGGCCCTGGCCCGGGCCGAGGGCAGGCTGGCCGCGTACCTGTCCCGGTCGCGGCGGGCCAGCGCGGCGACCCGCTCGCGCTGGGGCCGGTCAGTGATCACGATGAAGTCCCAGGGCTGGGACAGGCCCACCGACGGGGCCTGGTGGGCGGCGGCCAGCACCCGGGCCAGCACGTCGTCCGGGATCCGGGTGGGCAGGAAACCCTGGCGGACGTCGCGGCGCTCGGCGATGACCCGGTAGACGGCGGCCCGCTGATCGTCCGGGTAGGGCTGAGCGTGCTCGTCTGGCTCGGTCATGTTCTGACCTCCTCCGAGGGGCCGAGGACCGCGGCCAGCGCGGCGGTGAAGCGGTCGTTGGTGGCCCGGTCGCGGACGGCCACCCGCAGCCAGTCCGGGCCCAGGCCGGGGAAGGTGTCGCCGCGGCGAACCGCGAACCCGGCCGCGCGCAGGCGCTCCCGCACCCGGGGACCGGCGAAACCGGGATGCGGGGCGACACCGTCCGGAGCCGGGGCCGGGGGCAACCGACATTCGAGCAAGAGAAAGGACGCCTGCGGATGGGGAGTCAGGCTGATCCCGGGCAGCCGGGCCAGGCCGGCGGCCCAGCGGTCGCGCTCGGCGGCCATGGCCGTGGCCCAGGCGCGGGCCTCGGCGGTAGCGCGCGGCGTGCAGCAGGCCAGCACCGCGGCCAGCGCGGGGCCGGACACCGCCCACGGCGGCCGGGGCTGGGCCAGCGCCCGGACATCGGCCGGGCCGGCCAGCAGGTAACCGGCCCGCAGCCCGGCCAGGCCCCAGGTCTTGGTCAGGCTGCGCACCACGATCAGGCCGGGCATGTCGCGGGCCGCGGCCAGGCTCTCGGGTTCGCCGGGCACGCAGTCGGCGAAGGCCTCGTCCACCACCAGCGTGCGGCCGGGCCGGGTCAGGCCGGCCAGTACCCGGGCCGGGTGCAGGACCGACGTGGGGTTGGTCGGGTTGCCGATCACCACCAGGTCCGCGTCAGCGGGGACACGCCCGGGGTCGAGCTGGAAATCCGGCCCGAGCACGACCCGCCCGACGTCGTGCCCGGCCGCCCGCAGCGCGGCTTCCGGCTCGGTGAACTGGGGGTGGACCACCACCGCGTGCCGGGGCCGGAAGGCCCGCGCGATCAGCGTGAACGCCTCAGCCCCGCCCGCGGTGACCAGCGCCTCGGACGCCGGGCGGCCGTGGCGACGGGCCACCGCCGCGGTGGCCGCGGCCGGGTCCGGGTAGGCGGCCAGGTCGTCGACGGCGGCCAGGACGGCCGCCCGCAGCCAGGACGGCGGGGCGCCCGGGCGGACGTTCACGGCTAGGTCGGTCAGGCCCGCGGCCAGCTCCCGGTCACCGTGGAAGCCGAGGTCAACCTGGTCCGGGCCAACCCGGTCAGTGGCCATGGAGGGGCACGTGCTCGTGGTCGTGCGGATGGTCGTGCGGATGGTCGTGCGGCCGCTGCGGCACGCCGACCCGGTGCGCGAAGCCGGGCAGCGCGGTCCGGTACACGCACATGTCGCAGTTCATCCGGATGTCGCCGGCCAGCGCCTCGGCGTACCGCTCGGCGACCAGCCCGGCGATCTCGTCGCAGTCCCCGAGCACGTCGGCGGTGCGCACGTCCAG